>JBGOXY010000108.1:0-7776 GCA_041479415.1 Anaerolineae bacterium | reverse complement strand
TGGCCATGCGCGCGCGAAAGCCGTGCACGCGCGCGCGTCGCCGAATCTTGGGCTGATAAGTACGCTTGGGCATCCGAGATTCCTTCTGACCCGATCAGAGTTGGAGGCTGATTATACCAGCCGCCGCGCCGAGCGGTCAACCGCCACCAACCTCGAAGCAAAGCAAGTTGGGGAATCGGGGATCCCTGCAATGAGACCCTAGGTGGTTAATAAGCGCCACATACGCCGGTCATCCAACGCCGTCGTGCTCTCTAGGCCTGGGTCCAATGCCTGCGGTATCCCTCTGCGCTGGGCCCTCCGTTGACGGCCCAAATTCGGAGTGCTAGAATGCGATCCGTCGCGTTTCACGGGCGCCCGCAGCATGGCTCATCGCCCGCCCTACCAGCGCGACCTCACCTGGCTGGGTCGGCATCTAACTGGAGGCGGGCATGAGTCCATTGCGCACGGTCATAACCGGCAGCGTGCGCTATCGCGGCCGGGAGGGGCAGTTGGCCTTCATCCTTCACCGCCTCAGCGGGCTGGGCACGCTGCTTTTCCTCGCCCTGCACATCCTCGACACCTCGACTGTTTACTTCTTCCCCGACCTTTACAAAGAAGCGCTGGCGCTTTACCGCCACCCGCTTTTCATGCTGGGGGAAATCTTCCTGGTGGCGGCTGTGATTTATCACGGCGCCAACGGTTTGCGGATTGCGCTCTTCGACTTGTTCCCTCGGTTATGGCGCGCAGAGCGCGAGAAGCCCTCGGTCTACACCACCCTGGCAGTAACCGTAGTCTTGTGGTTGCCCGCGGCCTTCATCATGGGGCGCAGTTTGATTGGCCACACCTTCCTGGGGTGGGAGTAGGAGACGGCGATGACCACAATCAATACAACCTCGCGGGTCGTGTCCCCGCCGCCGCGCTCGCTCGACGGGCGCATCTGGCTGCTGATGCGCTACAGCGGCATCGCGCTCATCCCGCTGGCATGGATCCACGTCCTGATTCAGGACGTGCTGGTGGGCGTGCACCGCATCGACATGGATTACGTCGCCCTGCGCTGGGCCACCCTCGGCTGGCGAGTCTACGATATGGCGCTGCTGGGCTTCGCTTTCGCGCACGGCATGAACGGTCTGCGCCAGGTGCTTGAGGACTACATCACCCGCGACCGGCCGCGGCGACTCGTGCGCTGGGGGCTCTTCGCCGCGTGGCTCGTCATCACGGCCATCGGTGCCGCCGCCATCGTCGGCGGCGTCGGGCGCGCGGCCGGAGGAGCGAGCGGCTCATGACACACCATCACCAGTTCGACGCGGTCATCGTGGGTGCCGGCGGTGCGGGGCTGATGGCGGCGCTGCAGGCCGCACGCCTGACGAACGTCGCCGTCATCTCCAAAATGTACCCCACCCGCTCGCACACCGGCACCGCCCAGGGCGGCATCGCCGCGCCGCTCGGCAACATGGAAGAAGACCACTGGGAATGGTACATGTACGACACGGTCAAGGGCGGCGACTACCTGGTGGACCAAGACGCGGCCGAGATTCTGGCGCGCGAATCGGTCGAGGCCATCTACGAACTCGAACACATGGGGCTGCCCTTCGACCGCACCGAGGAGGGACGCATCGAGCAGCGCCGGTTCGGCGGGCACACGCGCGACTACGGCAAAGGCCCGGTGATGCGCTCGTGCAAGAGCGCCGACCGCACCGGCCACATGATTCTCCAGACGCTCTACCAGAACTGTATCAAGCACAACGTGCGCTTCTTCGACGAATTCTTCGTGGCCGACGTGCTGGTGCACGATGGCGTGGCGCGCGGCGTGGTCGCGGTGGAGATCGCCACCGGCGAGCTGCATCTCTTCCATGCCAAGGCCGTACTCCTAGCGAGCGGGGGGTTCGGGCGCATGTTCGCCGTCACCTCCAACGCCCATTCGCTGACCGGCGAGCCGGTGGCCGCGCTCTACCGGCGCGGGCTGCCGCTGGAGGATATGGAATTCTTCCAGTTCCACCCGACCGGCATCTACAAGATGGGCATCCTGCTGTCGGAGGCGGCTCGCGGCGAAGGCGGCGTACTGCTCAACGGGCGCGGCGAGCGCTTCCTCGAGAACTACGTACCCACGCTGATGGACCTGGCCCCGCGCGATATGCTCTCGCGTTTCATCTATCAAGAAGTGGCGGCCGGGCGCGGGGTGGACGGCAAGGACTACGTTTACCTCGACATCCGCCCGGAGACGATCAACCGCTACGGGAGCGCGCCCGGCGGGCGGACGGTGACGGCGGCCGAGCTCGAGGAGAAATTGCCCGACATCATCGAGATGATGCGCGTCTACATGGGGGTCGAGCCGATGCGCGAGCCGGTGCCCATCCAGCCCACCGCGCACTATGCCATGGGCGGCATTCCCACCGACAACGACGGGCGGGTTCTCGCCGGCCCAGCGCACACGGTGAGCGGGCTGTATGCGGCTGGCGAGTGCGCCTGCGTATCGGTGCACGGCGCCAACCGCCTGGGCACCAATTCACTGGTCGACCTGGTGGTCTTCGGCCGGCGCGGCGGCAAGGCGCTGGGCGAATTCTGCCGGCGCGCCGATTACGCCCCGCTTCCGCCGCAGGCCGAGGCCGAGGCCCAGGGCGCGCTCGCGGAACTGCGGGCCAGCCGCGGCCGAGAGCGGGTTGGAACGCTGCGCAGCGAGTTGCAGCGCGTGATGATGGACAAGGTGGGCGTCTTCCGCAAGGCGGCCGGCATGCGCGAGGCGCTGTCGACGGTCCGCGCGTTGAAGGAGCGCTACACCCAGATCGGCCTTGACGACCGCGGCGGGACGTTTAACACAGACCTGCTGGAGGCGTTTGAACTCGGTGCGCTGCTTGACCTGGCGGAGGTCACGGCCGCCTCGGCTCTCCAGCGCACCGAAAGCCGCGGCGCGCAGTACCGCGACGATTTTCCCGAACGTGACGACACCCACTGGCTGAAACACACGCTGGCTTACTGCAGCGAGGGGGCCAGCGTGCGCCCCACGCGAGGCGAGGTGCGCTTCGAGGCCAAGCCGGTGGTGGTCACACGCTTCGAGCCCAAGCCGCGTACCTACTGATCGGCAGCGGTGGAGAGAGAGCGAATGGCGAAGGTCACGCTCAAGATCAAGCGCTACGACCCCGAGCGCGAGCCTGCCTCCTGGTGGTCGGAGCACGCCCTGGAGGCCGAGCCGTCGGAAAGGGTGCTCGACCTGTTGAACCGGGTCAAATGGGAGCAGGATGGCACGCTCAGCTTCCGGCGCTCGTGCGGGCACGGCATTTGCGGCAGCGACTCGATGCGCATCGACGGCGCCAATCGGCTGGCGTGCAAGACGCTGGTGTCGGAGCTGGGATCCGCCATCACCATCGAACCGCTGCTCGGCATGCGCGTGCAGAAGGACCTGATCGTCGACCTGGAGCCCTTCTTCGCGGCCTACCGCACAGTGAAGCCGTACTTCATCAGCAACGCCCCCCCGCCGCCGGATGGGCGCGAGCGGCTGCAGACGCCCGCTCAGCGCCTGCGCTTCGACGATACGACCAAGTGCATCCTGTGTGCCTGCTGCACCGCCTCCTGCCCTTCGTTCTGGGCCAGCAGCGAGTACATCGGGCCGGCCAGCATCGTCCAGGCCCACCGCTTCATCTTCGACTCGCGGGACGAAGGCGCGGGCGAGCGGCTGCAGGTGGCCGGTGAGACGATGGGCGTGTGGCGCTGCCACACCGCCTTCAACTGCACCCTGGCCTGCCCTCGCGGGATCAACATCACCCAAGCCATCGGCGAGGTCAAGCGCGCCCTGGCCACTGGGCGAGTCGAGTAGAAACACTGCGCGCCCTCACACAAGGGCGCGCGATATTCTGGGAGGTGTGAAATGTCGGTGCTTTCGAACTGGGGCGAGATCTTGCGTACGGCCAACCTTTCGCCCGACAAACACATGGACGCCGTCTCGCGCTGGCTGATCATTACCCGCGCCGCGGTATTCACGATGACCCTGACCTCCGGATTGATCGGCGGCTTGCTGGCGGCCGCCTATGCTCCGGCCGTACGCTGGGACCTGCTGCTTCTGGCGGTGGCCGGATTGGTGCTGGCGCACGCCGCCAACAACATGATCAACGACTACTTCGATCTGGAGGGCGGCGTCGACACGAGCGAGTATGCACGCGCGCTGTATGCCCCGCACCCGATTCTCGGCGGGTTGATCTCCAAGGCCGGGCTGCGCCGAGCCATTTTCCTGGTCAATGCGGTGGACGCGGCACTCATGGTGTACCTGATCTGGATGCGCGGTTGGCCGGTGCTGCTGTTTGCCCTGGCCGGGTTGTTCATCAGCGTGTTCTACGTCGCCCCGCCGATTCGCCTCAAGCATATCGGCCTGGGCGAGTTAGGCGTGCTCCTGGTGTGGGGGCCGCTGATGATCGGCGGCGTGTACTACGTGGCGGCGGGCGAGGTGCCCTCGTGGGTGTGGGGCGCAGCGCTGCCCTATGCGCTGCTCACGACCACCGTGCTGATTGGCAAGCACGTCGACAAGCTCGATCAGGATAAAGCGCGCGGCATCCGCACGCTGCCGGTGTTGCTCGGGGGCGAGGTCTCGCGCGGGTTGAACGTGGCGCTGATGGTCTTGTTCTATGCGCTGGTGGTGGGGCTGGTGCTCCTGCGCTGGGCCAGCCCGTGGATCCTGCTTTCCTTCCTCGCGCTGGGGCGGCTGGTGCGGGTCATGCGCATCTACCGCGAGCCCAAGCCCGTGCAGCCGCCGCCCAATTACCCGGTTTGGCCGTTGTGGTACGTCTCGGCGGCCTTCTGGCACAACAAGCTGGCCGGAGCCCTGTTCGTGCTGGGGCTGATTGCGCAGCTCATCCTGCCGGTGAAGTTCTAAGAGCTTGCGGAAAAAGGGGACGTCCGGCGCTCACCCCCACCCCTTGCCCCTCCCCCGGAATGCAAGAACCTCGATATGGAGGAGTCAATCCGGGGGAGGGGCAAGGTTTTCTTAAAGGAGACGGGGGCCCTCGGCCCCCGTCTCCTTCTATTCCTCATCCCCCTTTCCGCCACTCCACGGGCTGTCGAGGCCAGCCTCCCGGCGGAGAGGCCCACAGGGCTGCTGCGCAAGGGGCAGGGGTGAAGAGCGTCTTTCCGTAACCTGCTCAACGTAACGAGAGGTGAGGCGGCGTAAGCAAACGAACAGGGCTGCCCCATGGGGCAGCCCTGTTGTGTTCGGGTAAGAAGTTGAGCACGTCATCGGCTTCAACGCCGGCATCTAGCGTGCAGTCAACTCGAGGCAGGCGCGAGCGTTCATCCGTTCGCGGCAACAGGTGCGCATGCCGCACGCACGCGGAAACGCGTAAGGCATGCTTTGCCCTCTTCTAGGTCAGATGTGTAAGCTACTCGCCCTTGAAGTCCGGTGTTCTCTTTTCGAGAAACGCGCGCACGCCCTCGAGATGATCGCGGGTGAGAGAGGCTTGCTGTTGCAGCTCGCCTTCCACCTCGAGCGCCGAGGCGAACGAGGCGTGCTGGGCCGCGAGAAAGGCGCGCTTGGTGAGAGCCAGTGCGCGGGTCGGGCCGTGGGCCAGGCGATGGGCGACCTCGATCAGGCCGAAGGGGAACTCGGCTTCAGTGAAGATGCGCGAGACGAGACCCATGCGGTACGCCTGGGCGGCGTCCAGCGGTTCATCGAGCATGGCCATGGCGAGCGCGGGCGCATAGCCCATCAGGCGCGGCAGCCAGTAGGCCACCCCGCTGTCGGGCGCGAGGCCCAGGCGGGTGAAACCGTAGCGGAACTGGGCCGAGTCCGTCGCCACGCGCACATCGCATGCCAACGCAAGACCCAGGCCCGCGCCGACCGCCGGGCCGTTGATGCCTGCCACAATCGGCTTGGGCGTCGCCTGCATTTTGAGCACCAGAGGGTTGTAGGTCTCTTCGAGGTGTTCGCGGTATGAGACCTTGCCGGCGGAACTTTCAAAATCGCCCATGTCCTGGCCGGCGCAAAAGAATCGCCCGCTGCCGGTGATGACAACCACGCGCACGGCGGGGTCGGCGCCGGCGGACTCCAAAGCCGCCAATGTTTCGAGGGCCATCTCGCGGTTGAGCGGGTTGGCCCGCGGGCGGTTGAAGGTGAGGGTGAAGATGCCCTCATGGAGCTCGGTGAGCAGCGTGTTGTACGAGGACATGCGGCCTCCGCGCCGGGCGGCGGGCCCTGCCCGGCCGTGCACAATAAAAAGGCGAGCGCTGTCGCTCGCCACGCAAAACCTACGGTGTCGCGCTGGGAGGGTTGGGCCCCTCGGCCTCCGAAGGATCCTCGCCCCAATCCACCTCGGCCTCCACCTCCAGCGGCATGCGCACCCACAACATGAGCATCTGGCCCTCGGCCACTTCGGCCGAGCGCGCGGCCACGATGGGTGCATGCTCGATGCGTCCGTCTTCGCTGCGGTACTCGAGCTGCATCGGCCGCTGGCCCTTCCACGCGCGATAGCAGCGCTCGACGAGGGCCGGCCCGTTGAAGGTGCGCAACCGGGTGAGCGCTGTGCGTGAGGGCTGTGCTGCCTCCGCCAGGCTCTGGACCCAATCGTCCGCGCGCTCCTCAAAGGTCGGCGGCGGGCCTTCGATGATGGTGATCTTCTCGGCTTCGGGTGCGCCGGAGGGTTCGTTCTTCATGATGAAAGAATCTTACCACAGCGCTTGAGGGGAGGAGCACTTGGCACTCAACCATCGGCCGTCGGCAATCATGCGAATTGTGGGCTCTGCCGAACGCAACAGGCACGAACGTCGTCCCCGCGAAGGCGGGGACCCAGGACGAACGTTGGGCCTATCAAGATATCGTGAACGCAGGGAACCCAACTGCCAGGCGACGAGGCGATTCCGCATTCATCCGATCGGAGGAGCACCTGGAGTCCCGCTACGAGGACGTGGGAATGACGAGCACGAAAGCAGACGGCGCACTCGGTGTGCTCGAATTGGTGATGCTGTTTGGCGGATCAGGCATGATCGTCGTCCCCGCGAAGGCGGGGACCCAGGACGAAGATGTGCCTTGTTCCTCACCCAGGAACGAAGGAAACCGAATGGCCACGTGAAGTGTCGATCCGGCATTCTCCAATCGCAGGATCACCTGGATTCCAGCTGGGAACACGCGGGAATGACGATCGAGGCCTGCGAAAAGTCTCGCGACTACACTGATTGGGCAACATCGGTGAAGGGTCCCCTGGATTTCGGTTACGAACACGCGAGAATGACAGGCTACAAATCGAATACCACTTTGATCGCATGCGTACGGCGCTTGTCGGTCGCGGTGCGAATGGCCTGGCGATACTCCGCTAGCGGAAAGCGATGGGTGATCAAGTCCTCAATGCGCATGCGTCCGCTGCGCTGGAACTGGATGGCCCACTCGTAATCGTGCCGGCGCGTGCCCTGCCACTCGCTGGTGGCATGCGTCTTGGAGCCGATCAGATCCACTTCCTGGTACCAGATCGGGTTGAGGTCCACGCGCAGCATCGAGAGGTCGATGCCCACCAGCACCACCGTGCCGCGCGCACGCGTCCAGCGCAGTGCATCGGTGATGGAGGTGGCACTGCCCACGCAATCATAGACCACGTCGAACCCACCCATCAGCATGCCGCGGTTGAGCGGCGCGGTGTAGGCGCGCCCGCCGGTGAGGCGCGCCATCTGGGCATACACCTCGCCGCCGGTCACAACTTCGTCGGCGCCCGCGTGCCGCGCGGCCCGGGCCTGGTGCGGATGGCGCGCGAGCGCGGTGAGCCGCGCGCGCGGGCGGAAGGCGCGCACGGCTTGCATCGTGAACAGGCCGATGATGCCGGCGCCCAGGAC
>JBGOXY010000107.1:0-7862 GCA_041479415.1 Anaerolineae bacterium | reverse complement strand
CTCCGAATTTGGGGCGTCAACGGAGGGCCCAGCGCAGACGGGGTGCCGCCGGGGTTGGACCCGGGCCGACAGAGCACGATCAGGTTGGATGAAGGGCCATTGTGGCGCCGACAAATCGCCCAGGGCGTCATTGCAGGGATCCCCGATCCCCCAACTTGCGTTGCGTCGAGGTTCGTGGCGGTTGACCGCTCGGCGCGGCGGCTGGTATAATCAGCCTCCAACTCTGATCGGGTCAGAAGGATTCTCGGATGCCCAAGCGTACTTATCAGCCCAAGATTCGGCGACGCGCGCGCGTGCACGGCTTTCGCGCGCGCATGGCCACGCGCGGCGGGCGCAAGGTACTCGCCTCGCGGCGTGCCAAGGGCCGCCTGCGCCTGACAGTCCGGCGCACACACGTCAAGAAGGTCAACTGGAACGCGTAATCGGCAGCGCCCTGGGCCGCACGATTGCGGCCACGGCGCCACCCCCACAGCACGCCACGGCGGATGGACGAGGGATCAGACGGGGCGACCTGCGGCGCAACCCGCCATCGGCACTCCGGCTGGAATGGATGCAGCGAAGGTTTCGCCTGCAACGCGCGAGCGAATTCCAGCGGGTGAGGCGACATGGAACATCCCACGCCCACCCGCTTATGGTTGTTGTTGTCGCCCCCAGCGCTGAGGTCTCGTTCCGTATCGGTGTCACGGCCAGCCGCGCAGTAGGCACGGCCGTCAGCCGCAATCGTGCGCGGCGGCGTTTGCGTGCCGCATTGCAGCCGTTGCTGCCCGCTCTGCGGCCGGGGATCGACCTGGTGATCACCGCGCGTCGTCCGTTGCTTGAGGCGCCGTGGGCCGAGGTGTGCGCTGCGCTGCAGGTGCTGCTGCATCGGGCAGGATGCCTGAAAACCGAAGATGGACAAAGTGGAACACCCGATCGCGTCTGATCCGCCGCTGCGCTCGATTCCATTGAGTACACGCAACCTGCCGCGGCTGGGCGTGCTTGGGCTCATGCGGGTTTATCAGTTGACTCTCTCACGCCTCATCCCGGTGGACACGTGCCGCTTCTATCCCACCTGTTCGCACTACGGCTATCAGGCGGTGGCGAAGTACGGCCTACTCAAAGGCGGCGCGATGGCGGCCTGGCGTGTCTTGCGTTGCCAACCGTTCAACCCGGGCGGGTACGACCCGGTTCCCTGACGAGGGGAGAAGGATTCACGGAGACGACTAGCGTGCTTCGCATCGCCCATCTCACCCATGCATTCGAGCATCCCTTCCCGCGAACTGGCAAGAAGCGCGCCGGGCTGGTACTGGCTGGCCTGGCGCTGGCCGTGTTTCTCGGCGCATGTTCCGGCGCGTTGCCGAGCAACTCGTGGCCCGGCCTCTCGGCCTCCGCCACGACAGCGTACATGGCCGATGGCCAGTACGTGTTTGCCATTGACGTGCAGAACGGCACGTTGCGCTGGCGCTACCCGGACAAGGCAGTGGCCGGCACGACCTTTTACAGCAACCCAGCGCTCACCTCCGACGGCCGGCTGGCGCTGACCAGTTCCGACAAGTCCGTCCATCTCGTGGACGCCACGAGCGGCACCGTTGTGTGGAGGATGCCGCTGGGCCGCGATCCGTTTGTGGCCCCGGCGCTTGCGCTGGGCGAAAGCCTTTACGCTCCGGCTGGCAATGGAGCGCTCTACGCGCTCAATGCGGCCGACGGCGCAACGCGTTGGACCTTCAGCGCCACGCATGCCATCTGGAGTGCGCCCGTCCCGCTGGGCGAGCTGCTCTACGTCGCCTCGCTCGACCACAACCTGTACGCCGTCCGCGCGGCCGATGGTCAACTTGTTTGGTCGCGCGACCTGGGCGCCGCGTTGGCCGGCGGGCCGGCCGTGGCCAACGACCTCGTTCTGATCGGGACGTTTGATGGGCGGGTCGTGGCCCTCGACGCCGCGCACGGGCGCGAAGTGTGGACCACCCAGGCCAAAGGCTGGGTGTGGGGTGCGCCCGTTGTCGTAGGCGAGAGCGCGATTTTCGGCGATTTGAGCGGCGGGCTGCAGGCGGTGGAACTTTCCAGCGGCCGCACGCTGTGGCAGGTGCGGCTCGACAGCCCGGTGCGCGCCACGCCCTTCGCGGAGGCAGGCCTCATCTATATCGGCACCGAGGCCGGCACCGCCTACGCGCTCGACGCGGCCGATGGCACCATCCGTTGGCAGCAGTCCGTGGGCGGCAAGCTGTACGGCGACCCGCTGTTGGCCGGCGGCAAGCTGCTCTTTACCGTGCTGGAGAGCGAGTCGCCGCTGGTAGCCCTCGATCCGCAGAACGGCGCCAAGTTGTGGGGCTTCATCCCGCCCAAGTAATCAGAGCCAGGTGACCTCTCATGTGGAACACATTCATTCTCGACCCCATGATCAATGCCCTGCTGTTCCTGTATCAATTGCTGGGGCACAACTTCGCGCTGGCGATCATCATGTTCACTGTGCTGATTCGCCTGCTGACTTTTCCGTTGACCTATCAACAGCAGAAGAGCACGCAGAAGCAGCAGAAGCTGATGCAGTCGAAAGAGTGGCAGGAAGTTCAGAAGAAGTACGCCAAGGATCGCGAGAAGCTGGCTAGCGAGCAAATGCGCATGTACAAGGAAGCGGGCGCCAACCCGCTGGGTGGATGCCTGCCGACGCTCGTCCAGCTGCCGATCCTGATCGGCCTGTATCAGGCCATCATGCGCACCCTGGGTGCCTCACCGTTGCAGCTTATCGACCTGACCCGGCACATCTACGAATTCTTCCCGAACGCCACCAGCCTGATTCCGATCGACAACCATTTCTTGTGGATGAACCTGGCTCAACCGGAACGGCTGTTCCTGCCCTTCCTGCCCACCTTCGGCATTCCCGTGCTGGCCATCTTGGTGTTGATAACCACCTGGTTCTCGCAAAAGCTGATCACGCCGCCCACCGCCGACCCGCAGAGTTCTCAGATGACGCGCATGATGAATCTCTACATGCCGGTGCTGCTGGGTTACTTCGCGCTCACCTTCTCCTCGGGGCTGTCGGTGTACTTCGTGGTCTCCAACCTGCTGGCCATCGCTCAGTACGCCCTGATGGGCAAGGTCGATGTGCGCCGCGCGCTGGGGCTCAAGCCGGCAGTCAAGGCCGTAAAGTAGGCGGCTAAGGATGGGGTTCATGCGACAAGCCAGCCTGGAAGTCATCGCTCCCACCGTCGATGAAGCCGTGGAGCGCGGGGTGAGCGAGCTCGGCGTGCCCCGCGAGCAGGTGGAGGTGACGGTGCTCGACCAAGGCGGCGCCGACGATGGCGAAGCCCCGCGTCAGGCGCGCGTGCGGCTGACGGTACGCGCGGCCGAGGGCGACTCGGGGGATGCGGAACTCGAGATGGTGCACACCGTGGTCGAGGAACTGCTCACGCGCATGGGCCTGCACGGGCGCATCAGCATGCGTTGGGTGGAGCCGGAAAGACCCGACGAGCCACGCCACGCCTGGGTGGACTTGCATGGCGAGCGCCTAAGCGCGCTCACCGCCCAGCGCGGCGACGGCCTGGCCGCCTTGCAGTACATCACTCGCCTTATCGTGGCCCGCGAACTGGGCCACCCGCTGCCGGTGGTGGTCGACGCCGAGGGCTTCCGCGAACGCCGCGAGCAGCAACTGCGCCGCATGGCTCGCCGCGCCGCTCTGCAGGTGATGGAAAATGGGCACACCGTGGCCCTCGAACCGATGACCGCCGCCGACCGGCGCATCGTCCATCTCGAACTTCGCGGCCACGACCAAGTGTATACCGAGAGCGTCGGAACCGGCAATCACCGCAAGGTGACCATCATTCCACGCACCGGCGCTGAGGCCCAACCCGCAGCCGAATAGGCGTTTTGGTTGACGCCCGGTTCTCATTCATGGTAAACTGCGCCCGCGCTCGACCCGATACCTTCGGCGGCGCGGCTCAGGAGGAGGAACACCCATCAGCGCATCGGAATTCCGTATCAACGAAGCCATCCGGGTTCGCCAGGTTCGCCTGATCGGGCCGGACGGGTCCAACGTAGGGGTGGTCACGACTCAAGAGGCGCTGCGCATCGCCCGCGAGGCCAACCTGGACCTGGTTGAAGTCTCGCCCAACGCCGACCCGCCCGTTTGCCGTGTGCTGAATTTTGGCAAGTTCCTCTACGAGAAAGCCAAGAAAGAACGCGAGGCGCGGCGCGCCCAGACCAAGATCGAGGTCAAAGAGATTCGCCTGCGCCCCAAGACGACCGATCACCACCGCGCCTTCAAGTTGCGCGACGCGCGCCGCTGGCTGCTGGATGGGATGAAGGTCAAGGTGCGCATCCGCTTCCGCGGGCGCGAGATTACCTACCCGGAGATTGCGCGCGAAGATCTGGCACAGATCGCCCAAGAACTTTCCGACGTGGGCGTGGTGGAACAGAACCCGGATATGGAAGGCCGGACGATGCTGATGGTCATCGGCCCAGCAAAGAAGAAGTAGGCTGCACCGCATGCTGCACGGTTCAAAGCCAGGCGGCGCCTAGCGCGCCGCCTGTGATTGAGAGACAAGGCTCAGCAGGGAGAACAGGATGCCTCGCAAAGTGAAAGCCGGCAAGACCAAGCTCAAGACGCACAAGGCGACCGCCAAGCGCTTCCGCCTGACCGGGTCGGGCAAAGTGGTGCGCACCAAGGGCGGCAAGAGCCACTTGCGCCGGCGCACGCCGCGCCGCACCAAGGCCCTCTTGGCCGAGATGGTGGTGGTCAAAGGCAAGCGCACGACCAAGCGCGTCAAGAGCCTGGCTCCGTACATGAGCAAGTACAAGGCCAACCCGCCGCGTTAGGCGGGCCGTTTGCCGCTGTTGCGCGCACTCAACGGGGAGCCTACCTCCCGGCGCGCAGGGGTCGGCAGGAGAATGAAGCATGGCACGCGTCAAGGGAGGCCCTCGGCCTCATTTACGTCACCGCAAGATCATCCACATGGGCAAGGGCCAATTCGGTTCGCGGCATCGCCTGTTTCGCCGCGCCAACGAGGCCATGCTCAAGAGCCTGTGGTACGCCTATCGCGACCGGCGCAACCGCAAGCGTGACCTGCGCCGGCTGTGGATCGCCCGCATCAACGCCGCCGCACGTCTCAACGGCAGTACCTACAGTCGCTTGATTGCCGGGCTGCACCGTGCCAATGTCAACCTCAACCGCAAGATGCTGGCCGATCTCGCGGTGCGCGACCCGCAGGCGTTCGAGCGCATCGTCGAATCGACTCGCAGCTGATCTCCCAAGCTCGTTCTTCACAGGCCCGGCCGCACGCCGGGCCTTTCTTTTTGACCAGCAGCTCTCGCGCCCCGCGCCAATTCGCGATACGATACGCGCAACATCACCCCGGGTGGCCTCATGTCACGCGTGATTCGGACTGAGACTCTCGCCGTTGGCTGCCAGTTGCTTCTCGCGCACGGCGACCTGACCGAAGAACCGGTGGATGCCATTGTCAACGCCGCCAACGGGGAATTGCAGCACGGCGGGGGCGTGGCCGGCGCGATTGTCCGCCGCGGAGGCTCCATCATTCAGGAGGAAAGCGACCGCTGGGTCCATGCGCACGGGCCTGCCAGCCCCACGCATCCAGCACTTACCGGCGCCGGCAAGCTCCCCTGCCGCGCCGTCATCCATGCCGTCGGCCCGGTGTGGGGCGAGGGAGATGAAGACCGCAAACTTGCAGCGGCCGTCGCCAGTTCACTTGCCCTGGCCGCAGCCCAGGGGTTCCACAGCCTCGCCATGCCCGCCATCAGCACCGGTATCTTCGGATTCCCCAAAGCGCGCGGCGCACACGTTATCCTGCAGGCTGTGCTCGACTTCATCGGCAGCACACCCACGCTCTCGCTTGCAGAAATTCGCATCACCGTCATTGATGAACCGACGCTGGGAGTCTTCCGCAGCGAGTTCGACCGGCGTTGGCCGCCCACCTGAGTTCCAACCAGGCCACTAAGGGAATCATCCATGATCACTTCCGTGAGTAACGAGCGCGTCAAGCTCATTCGCACGCTGCAGGCGCAAGCCAAAGCACGCGCTCGCGAGAAGTTGTTTGTCATTGAGGGTGAACGGCTGCTGGTGGAGGCGGTGAATGCCCATGCTCCGCTGCGGGTGGTCTTCCACAGTGGCGGGCTCAAGCCGCCGCAGCGCTCGCTGCTCAACCAGGCAGCGCGCCTGGGCGCCACCGTGGAGGAAGTCAGCCCGGAGATTCTCAAGGCTTGCTCGGATACGACGACACCGTCGGGCATGTTGGCCGTCGTGCCGTGGGTCGAGGCCCCGCTCGCCGCGCCGCTCGAGTTCGTACTGCTGGCCGACGGGCTGGCTAACCCCGGCAACCTGGGCACGGTGCTGCGCACGGCGGAGGCCTTTGGCGTGCAGGCGGTGTTCCTGCTGCCCGGCTGCGTCGATGCCTACAACCCCAAGGTGGTGCGCGGCGCGATGGGCGCGCATTTCCGTTTGCCCCTCATCGAAGCTACCTGGCCCGAAGCCCAGGCGCGCCTGCACGGGTTCCGTCTGTATCTGGCCGAGGCCGATGGGGGCACACCTTGCGACCAAGTGTCCTGGCGCGGGCGCATCGGCCTCATCCTTGGTTCGGAAGCCGAGGGTGCGGGGGCACTTGCCCAGGCAGCCGCCACGGCGCGCGTTCTCATCCCCATGCCGGGCAAGGCAGAATCCTTGAATGCGGTCGTTGCCGCGGGCATCCTGCTTTACCAGGCCGCGCGACAACGGCGGAGCCGGTCGTGAAGGTCCGTTCGATCACCTTTTTCTGTGAACTGGGCTGGCCGCCGGAGGTGCGGCGGCTTGACGAGGCGGCACGCTTTCTCGAGCACGCGCGCCAGGCCGTTGAGCGTGCCGGCTTCGAAGTCCAGACCACGCGCTTGGCCACGCAGCCTTTCGCGGAGTATCTGCCGTTGGCCTCACCCGAGGCCGCCGCAGACGGCGCGCGCGCACTGGCTGCCCTGCTCGATTCGAAACCGATCAGCTATCTCTCGCTCGGCCCGGCACTCCCCGCTCAGCCCCAGGCGTGCGCGTTGGTGCCGGATATTCTGGCCGTCGACGAGAAGCTGTTCGCTTCGATTCTTCTGACCGACTCGCGGCGCGGCATATCCACTGCGGCCGTGCAAGCCGCCGCGGAGGCCATCGTACGCGTTGCGTATCTTCGTCCAGACGGATTTGCCAACCTGCGGCTGGCCGCGTTGGCCGGCGTCGGCCCGCATTCGCCCTTCTTCCCGGCGGCGTACCACGCGGGCGGGGCGCCCGTCTTCGCCATAGCCACCGAGTCGGCGGATCTGGCCGTCGAGGCCTTCAACCATGCACCGGATCTTGACACTGGGGGCCGCCGCCTGACCGAAGCCATCGAACACGCGGCGGGCGTATTGACCGAGGCCGTGACGACATCCGATAAGTTGCGGGGAGCGCGGTTCGCGGGCATCGATTTCTCACTCGCGCCCTTCCCGATGGAAGCAGCTTCCATCGGGGCCGCATTCGAGCGCTTGGGCGTTGCACGCGTGGGCCTGGCAGGCAGTGCGCTCGCGGCTGCATTGCTTACCCAGGCAATTGACCGCGCGGTCTTCCCGCGCGCCGGCTTCTGCGGGTTGTTTCTGCCAATTTTCGAGGACGCAATCCTCGCGCGCCGCGCGGGCGAGGGAGCTCTCGCCTTGAGCGACCTGCTGCTCTACTGCACGATGTGCGGCACCGGGCTCGACACCATTCCGCTGCCGGGCGAGACCCGCGCGCCGCAGTTGGCTTCGCTGCTCTTCGACGTCGCCGCGGTGGCGCTGCGTCACGCCAAGCCGCTCACCGCGCGGCTCATGCCGCTGCCCGGCAAACGCACCGGCGACCCGGTGGAATTCGACTTTGCCTACTTCGCCCCCTCGCGCGTCATGGAACTCCG
>JBGOXY010000106.1:0-7941 GCA_041479415.1 Anaerolineae bacterium | reverse complement strand
GCCTGGGCGGCGAAGGAATAAGCGAAATGAATCTCGCCGCCGGAGCCCAGCGCCATCGTTGGCGGTGCGTGATACTCGTACGCCGCCCGGGCCTCGCGCCCCTCGGCACGCATGAGCGCTGCCACCTGCGCCATGGGAAGACGCTGCTCACCGATCAACGCGACTCCATCTGCGAATCGTATCGCCTCCGGAGGACAATCGTAGCGTTCCGCGAGCGTGGCTGACGCAGCCCGCCGAAGCACGCGCGCCGCATGCAGCACCGCATTGCCCGCGACAAACGTCTGGCGTGAGGCCGTCGTCGGCCCGCCATCCGGCGTGCGGTCGGTGTCGGAGAGCAGCACCCGCACGTCGTGCCCAGGCACGCCCAGTTCTTCGGCGGCGATCATTTGCAGCACCGTCACCAGGCCCTGGCCGATTTCGGCCGAGGCGGTGCGCACCTCCACGCATCCATGCTCATCGAGTTCCACCTCCGCGCCAGCTTTGTCCTCCGCGCCGCTGCCCAACCCTGTGTTCTTGAAGGCCACAGCGAAGCCCCATGCACGGCGGCTGGACGGCCGCCCCTCAACTCTTTGCATAGTGAAAGGATGTGCGCCGCCCCGCTCGCGCAAACGGGCTTCCACTCGGTCGATGCACTCGAGCAGGCCCACGCTCTCGTGCAAAACCTGTCCGGTGCTTGTGCTGGTGCCGACCCTGAGCGCATTGCGCCGGCGCAGGTCCACCGGGTCCAACTGGAGGCGCTCGGCCAATTCGTCCATTGCTGATTCGATGGCGAAGCACGATTGGGTGACGCCGAAGCCGCGGAACGCGCCGGCCGGAGGGTTGTTGGTGTACATCGCGAAGCAATCGGCGCGCATGTGCGGAACTATGTACGGCCCGCTGGAATGTGTCGTGGCGCGGGTCATGACCTTATCCCCGAGCGATGCGTACGCGCCGCTGTCGCCGTACAGCTCCGTCTCGACGGCGGTGAGAGTCCCGTCGCGCCGTGCCCCGAGCTTCACGCGGATCTGGGTTGCATGACGTTTGGGGTGCACCAAAAGGCTCTCGTGTCGGTCATAGAGCACTTTGACCGGCAGACCCGTGGCGCGTGCCAACAGCGCGGCGTGTATCTGGCCGGCGATATCCTCCTTGCCTCCGAACCCGCCGCCGATCAGGGTGCCGATGATGTGGACGCGATCAGGCGAAACCCCCAAACAGGCCGCCGTCTGATCGCGGTCTGCATACGGGATCTGCGAGCCAACATAGATTTCGATTCGCCCGTCGTCAGTGGGCCGGGCCAGGCTGCACTCAGGTTCGAGGAAGGCATGCTCGGTCATCGGCGTATGGAACGTGTCTTCGAGCACGACGTCGGCCTGGCGCCAACCCTCCTCCATGTTGCCCTTGCGCACAGGGATATGCTTGAGCAGGTTTCCGGCCTCGTGGACGCTAGGCGACTCCGTGCGCCGCGCCGCGACCGGGTCGCTGACGACGGGCAATTGCTCGAACTCGGCCTCGATCACGCACAGCGCCTGCGAGGCGATCGCGCGCGACGTGGCGGCGACGAGGGCCACCGCGTCACCGACGGTTCGAACTTTCTCCCCGACGCCGACCAGCACCGGCCAGTCGCTCACGACCAGGCCGTGGTTGCGCTCGCCGGGCACATCCTCTGCCGTGAGAACCGCCACCACGCCAGGCAGCGCCTGGGCGCGTGACACGTCGAGCTTTTTGAGAATTGCGTGCGGCACGCCTGCGCGAAGCGCCCGCCCGTGGAGCATGCCGGGGAACGCGTAGTCATCGGCAAAGCGAGCCCGGCCCGTGGCTTTGGCCGCGGCGTCCGGCCGCGGCGCAGTGTGCCCCACCACATGCGTCGCGGCGGCGTGCACCGGCCTCGGCCCCTGGATGCTTTGCCCAGTGCGCATGCTTGCGGCCGCCGCTCGCACCGCGTTCTCGATGGATGGGTAGCATCCGCAGCGGCACAGGGTGTCCTTCAGCGCGTGGCGGATCTGCGCCGGGCTGGGATCCGACTCACGTGCGATCAAAGCGGCCGCAGTGAGGATCTGCCCCGGCGTACAAAAGCCGCACTGAATTGCGCCGTGGACGACAAAGGCCTCCTGCAGCGGGTGCAAGCCATTCGGCGGCGTCAATCCCTCAATCGTTGTCACCCGGCGGCCGGCCGCTTTGAGCGCCGGCAGAGTGCACGAGAGCACGGGCTCACCATCCAGCAGCACCGTACACGTGCCGCACTCCGCCTCGTTACAGCCGACCTTGGTGCCGGTCAGGCCAAGCCGCTCGCGCAAGACGTCGGCGAGCATCTCCTCCGGCCCGACCTCCACTTCTACGGTTGTTTCGTTGACCCACAACGATAAGTTCTCCATCTCCTACCCTGCTTCCACCGACTCGCCCGGCTCTTGCTCGATCGCCGGCAACGCGCCCGCCACCGAGGCAAGCGCCCTCGGGACAATTCGACGCAACAGGACACCTAGCAAGCGGTAGCGATACTCGGCAGTAGCGCGATGCGCACTGGTGCGAAGTTGAACGTCATCTGCCAGCGCCTCGAGGACCCGCTCGATTCCGACGCCATTGGACAACTGGCCGCACAAGCGTGCCTCGGCCTTCAGCGCCCGGCGCGGCGTCGGCCCGCCCGGGCCGACAGCCAAGCGCGCCTCGGCAACAATGCCCGTCGCGTCCAATCGTAGCCAGAGGGCCATGTTCAGAATGGCGATGGCTACTCCTTGAGGCCGCATGGTGCGATGAAACGCGCATCCCTCACTCGCCCCGCGCTGTGGGAACCGAAACCCCACAAGCATGGCGGCACGCCCGCTGAGAGTCGTCCGCCCGGGCGCGAGAAAGAGGCTTGCCAGGGGGACCGTCCGGCGACCACCCGGCTCGGCGACGACCGCCTGCGCTCCAAGCGCGAGCAACGCAATCGTGCCGTCGGCCGCGGGCAAGCCATGCGCAACGTTGCCGCCCAGGGTGGCCACGTTGCGCACCTGGGGCCCGCCGATGAGCGAACAGGCCTCCACCAGGCACGGCGCATGGCGGATCAGCAGAGGATGTTCAACGATGCGAGAATGCGTGGCGGCAGCCCCGATGAAAACCGACCCGTCCGCTTCGCAGATGTCACGCAGCTCGGGGATGCCGGTGACGTCAACCAGTGCACGCACGGGATCCTGGCGCCCCTGCTGAAGGTCAAGCAGCAGGTCGGTCCCGCCCGCGATCACGCGCGACTCGCCTGGCGCCTGAGCCAGGTCTCGCAAAGCCTCATCGACCGTGGTCGGTTGGAGGTACCGATCCCAATAAGTCATATGCCTACCGATCGAGGACAGATGGGCCAGGCGGCGCTTCTCGATGAGCGAGGATGCTCAACGCCGGCGCGGGTCCTCCCTGCGCCGACCCCTGGCTCGAGGGGATAAGGACTGCGGGCGCCGCTAGCCGCGCCCGAGCGAGCTCTTCAACGCACTTAGTGTCGGTTCAATGACCGGTGCCTCTCCGGCAGCTTGCCGGGCGCTGCGCACATCCTTCAGACCACTGCCAGTGTTGAGAACCAGCACGCGCTCGTCCCGGCCGATGAGGCTTGCGCGCATCGCCGCCACCAGCCCCGCATAGGCCGCGGCGCCGGCCGGCTCGGCGAACACGGCCGCGGACCGAGCCAGATCGCGCATCGCGCCAAGAATCGACTCATCGCTGACCGCCAGGTACGACCCACCCGTTTCGCGCGCCGCGCGAACAGCGCGCACGCCGTCCCTCGGCAAATCGACCGAGATACTGTCGGCCAGGGTCGTCGCGCGAACCGGCGCAATAGCCTCCGTGCCGCTTACAAAGGCGTTGTAGATCGCCGCTGATCCGGTGGATTGCACGCCGTACAGGCGAGGGATGTGCGCGATCCAACCCAAAGCCTGCAAGTCTTTGAAGCCCTTGTGCAGACCGCTAATGATGTTGCCGTCGCCCACCGAGACAAAGACCGCCTCCGGCACGTCCCAGACCGGCTTGGGGGCGGATGTGGGCTGGGTTATCATCGAGAATTGTTCCGCGATCTCAAACGCAGCGGTCTTCTTGCCCTCGATCGTGAAAGGATTGTAGCCCGTGCTGCGGCAGTACCATCCGAACGTGTTCGACGCCTCACGCGCCAGATCAAACGCCTGATCATAGGTTCCGTTCACGAGAATGACCCGTGCGCCGAAAATGAGCAGCTGGGCCACCTTGGCCGCGGGCGCGCTTTTGGGGGCGAAGATGACCGCCGACCTGCCCGCCGCGGCGGCCATTCCCGCCAATGCAGCGCCGGCATTGCCGGTGGAGGCGGTGACGATGATGTCGGCCGCGATTTCCTGCGCGCGCGCCACGGCCACCGCGCTGGCGCGATCTTTGAAAGAGGCCGTCGGGTTGCGACCATCGTCCTTGAGCCACACCTGGTCGAGCCCGGCTAGTTGAGCGAGGCGCGCCGGGTGGAGCATCGGTGTCCATCCCACAGCGCGTAGCGCGGTGCCCTCGTGCCCGGGGTCATCCACTGGTAGGAGTGGCAAGTAGCGCCAAATGGACAGCTCGCGAGAAGCGGAAATCGAGGCGGGCGAAGCCAACCGGCGGATCGCCGGGTAATCGAGCACGACGTCCAGGTTGCCGCCATCCTTCGGGCAGGTGTATGTCACCTCACGCGGCCCATACTCAGCCGCGCACAGCGAGCATCGGTAACCCAGGAATGTGCCCATCGTCACCGACCCCGACTGTAGGACTCGTCACGTCCTAGCATGTACAACACCCCGTCACGCATCGATAGATTCCGCCTCGTGCGAATTGGCGAAGGCTCGCAATGCGGCCTCGAATGCCTCCCGCGGCGCGCGCGCTTCCCCGATGCCAATCTTACCTCCGTCTTTGTGAGCCGTCGCTGTGTCAAGAATCGGGGTGACTCCCATCTTCAGGACTTTGCGAATGTCAATTCCCAAAGGCACGCCGCGGAAATCGAGGTTGGGGATGGTCCACGCCTCGTGCACCCCAGCGCAGAAGGCGTAGGCCTCCTCCGTCTTCCGCAGCGCCTCAGCGTACGTGCCGCCGAACGCAGCCTCTTGCGCGGGCGCGGCAGCATGGATCAACCCTCCCAATCCGACCGTCTCCACGATGCTGCTATCCCCGATATCCGGTGTCGCATCGGCCGCCGTCCATTCTGGAGAGAAGAAAACGGTCTTGATCGGCTGGGCTGGCCCGGTAAACCATTGATCTCCGAGCGAGCTGATCTTGATCCCGAATTCAACGCCGTTCCTTGCCATCGTCGTCACAACGGTCGAATAGGGAATTTTCTTGGCCGGCTCCACCATGGAGCGCGCCGCGGCCATGATGACGTGCAGCGCGAAGATATCAGCCGAGAGAAGAAAGTCGAATACCCGGCCCAGCACATCCTTGGACACATCCAGGCGCACGAGGTGCGGCGCGAGCTCGCGGGTCAGGAGGGTAGTGGCCGCCCCGCACCGGCCGTGGTCCTCATCGCCCATCTGGATGGCCCGTCCGATCAATTGGCGCATGTTGATACCACCGACGGCCCGCAGACCGGCATCCAAAACCGGGCCCAGTTCCTCCTGCATCCACCGTGCGTGGCGAATACTTCCCTCGTCGTATGTGCCCCAGCCGAATCCGGTGGGCGAAGCCCCCTCGTGGGGGACACAGTAGGCCAGGTTTCCGAAAGCCTCGTTGCGCACAATATGTACCGGCATGGAGGCGCTGGTGATGCCCGTCATTCCCCCGACCGCGCCATATTGGTGGCAGGGCGCGAGCGTCAGCCGGCCCGAAGAAGCCAACGAGTTGGCTTCATCAACGTTGGAAGCCAACCCCTCATAAAGAATGGCTCCGAGGATCCCGTTGCGCATGGGTTGACACATGCGCTCCCATTCGATCGGCGGGCCCGCGTGCAAGATGGTGTGGCGAGTCATGCCGGGGATCACATCCACGGCCGTCTTGCATCCGATCCACACTGGTTGGCCGGCGCACAGCCTCTCGACAACCTTCTGATTGGCTCGGTCGATGTTGTCACGGATGTCGGTCACACGGCCTCCTAAAGCAGTCGGTCGAGCAGTCGCGCGACGTCCTGCGGTAATTCGCGCGGAGGCTGCCAGCGAACCACCACCACCTCGATGCCCTGGCGCCGAAGCGAATCCTCGAATACTTCGACGCCCATGTTCACAACCACCTTCTTCTCGCCCAGGAGCAGTGCGCCGGAGAGGGAATGCGCCTCGTCAGCCATTGTTCACCTTGACGTCGGTGGCCAGCTCGGCCACCACGCGAGCTGCAGCCGCATTACTTGCGGCAACCGTTACTCCGGCGCGCTCGAGAGACAGCCGCTGCCGGTCGAAATCCTGGGGGTCTTCCTCAGTGCCACACAAGGAGGCAACCACCACGGGGCCCTGTCCGTGAGCGGCGCGTGATCTTTGCAGTGCCGCTATCACCGCTCCCGCTGGGTCGGTGTGGCATCCCCAACCCAGGACAACATCCAGCAGCACTATGGCGACCGTCTCGTCCGCAAAGGCCTGTTCGATCTCAAGCGTTCGCAGGCGTGGGTCGATGAATGGATGTGGGCGCCCCTGCGTATACTCTTCGGCGCCGAGATCCAGCAACAAGTGTCCCGGCGGGCGCCCCTCCACAGGGTGTTCCAGATTCGTCGAAAGCCTAAGCCCATGCCGCGAGAGAACGTGGGCCGCCTCGCCGCACAAGCTGCCGCCGGCAAAGAGACCTCGCACGGCCCAGCGCGAGCATGCAAGTCGCCTCAGCCATTGGCGGGCCGTGACGTAACGATCTTCACCCTCGTTGCCCAGCGCCCATTCGAGCCCTGCCAATCGCACAGCTGTCGATGCACAACCCTCAAAGGTATCCTCCGAATCGGCGCCATATGGCCGCAGGTCGCCGACCTCGCCCGAAATGAAATCCACGACGGTCGGCTTCCCGCCGGCGCGTGCGGCCTCAAGCACTCGCCGCTGGGCCGTGGGCGAGGCGGACTTCGCCAGGATGACGATCACCCGTGTGCGCGGGTCCTGGTTCAGCCGACGAACCCCTGCTTCGGCCATCAAACCGTTCACCGGGTCACGCATGTCGCGCCCGCCCACGCCGATGGCTTGCGAGATGCCCCCGCCGCCACGATGCACAAGTGTTGTGACTTCCTGCAAGCCGCTGCCCGAGGCGCTCACCAGGCCGATGGTCCCTCGGCGCACCTGATTGGCAAAACCCAAACCACAACCGTCGAGAATGGCGGTCCCGCAGTCGGGTCCCATCATCAGCAGCCCGCGCTCGACAGCCAGGGTCTTGAGGGCGATTTCGTCTTCGAGCGAGACGTGCTGGCTGAAACAGAACACATGCCGCCCTCGCTCGAGCGCTGCGCGGGCGGGGGCAGTGGCGAACTCCCCGGGCAGCGAAATCGAAACGAGGCGGGCCTCCGGCCGGGCATCGAGCGCCGCCTCCAATTGATAGTATGCCGCAGCCTCCGGCTCATTCCGGGCCGGGGACTTCATTCGCTCCTCGAGGCGGGCCATGAACTCAGCTTCTGCGAGCGAGCTTTCCAACTCCGCGGCGATGATCAAGTCGCGCGGCGTCCCGTGAAGCGCTTCTCCGGTGAGCAGGCCCACCTGGTCCAAGATGCGCCGATTGCTGTCGGTGCCCATGACGATGACCGCCTGCCGAACGCCAGCCCAGCCCGAGACGTCATTCGACAGATTCATGAGCACCAGTGAATCGAGATATTCGTTACGCCGGAGGTGCGCGACCTTCATCATCGATCGTTTCGCTCTTCGGCCACGCGCCGCGCCGCCTGAACACGCTGGGCGCACGCGTCGGCCCGACGCTGCCCCTCGGCGATGAGGCCGCCTTCATCAAGGAAGGTCACCTGGCCCTCCCGCAAAAGGAACTCGCCCTCCACCATGACGTGGGTGACATCGGCACCGGTGGCCGAGTAAACCAGGGCCGCCACGGGATCGTGCATCGGAGAGTTGTGCG
>JBGOXY010000105.1:0-7956 GCA_041479415.1 Anaerolineae bacterium | reverse complement strand
GGTCGTCTTCGAGTCGTTTGTCTTGGGTCGCCGATGCTTGAGGCGATCGCGCCAGCCTGGCATTACGCCGCTCCGCCGGGTTTGGGGATGCCGGCTATTATACAATGGCGAATCGAATGAGCCCCGCCTCGGGAGCCGCGCCACGCAAAGCATAGAGTGGCCCGGCCGGAACTGGGCGAGCGAAGGGGTTGACTCATCGGAACGCCTCCGGCAGGTGCGGTCCTATGGTGCAATTCGCAGAAAACCACCTCTTGAATGTGCGGTGTGGCCGGGCATTCCAGGCCGGATCGCAACCGTCGTGGAACAAATCAAAGCTGCTGCATGCGGGGATCGGTGGTCGAGGTCGGACGATGACATCCTTCCCCACTTGGGTATTGCCAAAGGTCATTGCCTAGCGAGTTCCACACAGCTATTGTGTGGAGGCGGCCTAATGCGCGTTATGTGGAGGCGGACTTTGGGCTTCCCGGCCCCCGGTGGGTCCAGTGTGGCCAGCGCTCCCTGTTCCGTGGGGGGTCGCCATATGAATCGCAAGGCAAGATAGAAGAGCCACGATGTCTGCCCCCATGACGCGGCGAGCTTTCCTCCGGCTGTTGGGTATCGGCATTGGAGGCGCCGCCTGCGGGCGGATCGCGAACACCCTGCCCGACCCACTCGCCTCCTCCCCAGCGCCCACGCTCGTCCCCCTGCCCGCATCAGCCACTCCTTTCCTTCCGGCGGAGGAAGTGCCGACGCAAGCGCCGCCTACCGCAGTCTCGTATCCAGACTTGGTCGTTGCCCGAGGCCCCACGCCCGAGCAACTGGTGCGCCAGGGATTGGCTGCACTGGGTGGCATGCCGCGCTTCGTCCACCCTGGAGCGCGCGTGGTCATCAAACCCAATATCTGCGTGGCTTACCACTCCTATGAGTACGCCGCAACCACCAATCCTTGGGTTGTGGGCGAACTTGTGCGACAGTGCCTCGCCGCCGGCGCGGCGCAGGTCACGGTGATGGACTCCCCCTTCGGCGGGTCGGCCGAGCAAGCCTATGCGGTCAGCGGCATCGCGGCGCAAGTGCAGGCGGCAGGCGGCGAGATGCACCTCATGCGCTCGTTCAAGTATGTGGCCACCGACCTGCCGCAGGGCCGCGACCTGCACGCGCTCGAGATCTACGATGACGTGCTCAAGGCGGACGTGCTGATCAACGTTCCCATCGCCAAGCATCACAGCCTGGCTCGTCTCACGTTAGGCATGAAGAATCTGATGGGAGTGATCCGCGACCGCCCATTGATGCATCAGGCGATTGGGCAGCGCCTGGCGGACTTGGCCAGCCGCGTGCGGCCGGCGCTCACTGTCGTGGACGCCGTGCGTATGCTGATGGCCCACGGCCCGAGCGGCGGCTCCTTGGCCGATGTTCGCCAGGCCGACACGCTGATCCTGTCGACCGATGTCGTGGCCGCCGACAGCTACGCGGCCACGCTTTTCGGACTGCAGCCGGATGATCTGTCGTATCTCCGCGCCGGCCGGGATATGGGGCTGGGGCAGAGCGACCTGGGCGCGATGAGGATCGAGGAGTTGACCATTGGAGCATGAGGCGGGCCGGCGCGTGGACCCGCGTTGGTATAC
This sequence comes from Anaerolineae bacterium, assembly GCA_041479415.1. Lineage (GTDB taxonomy): Bacteria > Chloroflexota > Anaerolineae > Anaerolineales > RBG-16-64-43 > RBG-16-64-43. The sequence goes on along the minus strand of JBGOXY010000105.1, from coordinate 6,355 downwards.
CCGCGCTCGCTGGGTGGTTCAACTTCTGGCTCTGGCCGCCTACCTCGCCGCCTTCATCCTGGCACGGCGCGGGCCGTACCTCTCGGCCGCGGCCAACTTGTTCCTTCGCCTCGACCCGCTGGCTGCGCTCGCGCAGGCACTGTCCGGGCGCGAATTCGTGGCGGGTATGCTCCTCTCGCTACTGGTCATCGGCCTCGCGCTGGGTCTTGGACGGGCATGGTGCGGCTGGTTGTGCCCCCTGGGAACGATCCTCGATGTCTTCTCACCGTCGCGCCGGCGAGTGCGCGCGCTCGAAGCCGCTGAGCCCTGGCGGCGAGTCAAGATACTCCTCGTAGTCCTGATTCTTGCGAGCGCCCTGCTCGGAAGCCTCAGCCTGATGGTCCTCGATCCGCTGACCCTCCTTACGCGGTCATTGGCCTCCTCCGTTTGGCCGGCGCTCGATCGGTTTGTTCTCGCCCTGGAGACGGGCTTATACCGCGTTCCTTTGCTCGCTCCGCTCGTCGGGCGCACCGACTTGCTCCTCCGGCCCGCGGTCTTCCCCGCGGAGCCGTTGCCAAGCAGGGTGGCATTGGGTTTCGGTGTTTTGCTCGCATCCGTCATCGGCCTCAATTGGCTCGCCGAACGATTCTGGTGCCGCTATGTGTGCCCGCTGGGCGGGCTGCTCGCGCTCCTTTCACGACTCGCGATTGTGAAGCGCACGGTGGCACCCGGCTGCAATGCGTGCGGAGCGTGCACTCACGTTTGCCCCACTGCCACCATCCGGGCCGATCGGCAGTTTTCCAGCGACCCAGCCGAATGCACGATGTGTTTGGAGTGCTTGGCCGCGTGCCTGCGCCAGGGCGCCGTGTTTTCTGCCGGCACGGCAATCGCCCCGCGAATGGCCTATGACCCAAATCGACGGGAGGTGCTGGCTGCGCTGGGCGGCGGATTGGCCGGCGTAGCGCTGCTCCGCAGCCAAACCAGAACGCCGGCAGCCTCGGCCCATCGGGTGCAGCCGCCCGGCGCTCGCGAGAACAACCTTATCGGCAAATGCCTGCGCTGCGGCGAGTGCACCCGCACATGCCCGACCGGCGCCATCCATCCGGCTATATCCGAGGCCGGGCTGGAAGGCTTATGGACTCCCGTGCTCGTGCCGCGCTTAGGGTATTGCGACTACTCGTGTACCGCGTGCGGCGAGATCTGCCCGGTCGGCGCGATCCCTCCGCTGGCGCTGGAGCAGAAGCGCCTCACCGTCATCGGTGTTGCATACATCGACAAGGATCGGTGCATCGCGTGGGCCGATCAGCGTGACTGCATCGTGTGCGAGGAGATGTGCCCGGTGGCGGAGAAGGCCATCCTGCTCGAGCGCGTCGAGGTCACGCGCCACGACGGATCGACCGTGTCCGTTCAGCAACCGAGGGTTGTTCGCGAACGCTGCATCGGATGCGGCATCTGCGAGTACAAGTGCCCGCTCAGCGGCGAGGCCGCCATCCGCGTTTGGACCCCCAACATCGCGTTGCCTCTCTAGTGCTTCCCCGAATCGGAGTTGCCCCGCCCAGGCCCCACGTCCGTGCGAGGTGATGCCAACGGCGATTGTGCACGTGGACTGTGATTGCATCCGACCGCAGGAGTTGCGCGGAAGGTTGGCACATCCCTCCGATGATGCCGACCGACGGCCAATTCAGCGCCGTGTCCGCGACGAAGGGTCTGAGAACAGCAGGGTCACAACTTGGGCCGGGCGCACATCGATTTCGGCGGTCCCGTCTCGACGGATCGACAGGGTCGACAGCGGCGTTTCATCCAGGCGCGCCAACTGGCAGCGCCCGAATCGTCTCCAGGGCCGAAGCTGCACGACCGCCGGCGTCTTTCCGAGGTTGACGCCGCGCACAACAAGAGCCGCGCCCCGCTCGGCCTGTTTCACCGCGGTCACCAGGAAATCGCCGCCGTGTACGCTGACCAGCGAGACACTCGAGGGCATCGGCCCGCGGTGAAGTGTTGCAGCCACGGCGCGCGCCGGCCGGTCAAACTCATGCGCGCGGCGGTAAGCCTGTTCCCAATCGCCGGCATGGGGGAGAATAGAGTAAGCAAAGACATGGCGCCCGGGCATTTGCGCCCCGGGTGTCTCGAGCGCCGGACCGGCGTGCCCGCGTCGGTTCGGGAAGTCGTCGCGTGAGAGCCACCCCACGCAACGCATCAGCGTCAATGCGATCTCGCTCCCATCCGTCGTCGGCCGCACCTCCACCTCGGGCAATCCGCGATTGGCGATCATCAGCCCCGCCGACCCATCGCTGATGTCAACCCATCGCCGTTGGGGCTTCTCCGGACGAGGCTGCTCCACCCAGGTCTCATCCCATTGGGGAAGGTGAATGCCCCGCGGCAGGACCTCGAAGTGGCCGTCGTAGGCGGCCAACTCCGATCGCAGCGGCGTGGGAAACAATACACGTAGGCGGTGGTCTTTGGCCAAGTTGTCGACCTGCACCTCGACGTCGACGCGGTCGACCCCCGCAGCCAGGCAAATGCGAACCTCGACCCGTGTGTCAACCGTTGTGCGCGATCGGCGCGTGCGGTTGGGAGCCAGTTCCCGCGGCAGGCGCAGAACAAGCTGGAGGCGCAGCTCCTGCGCCGTGTTGCCTCGGCGCACGTGCACCGCACGCAGGCGCCCGCCGCGGACCACGCGGTCGGCGCCCGGCGGGCAGAAGTTGTACTCGTCGCCGCAGTCTCCCCCGTCCTCGAACAGGTTGAGCCCATGCAGCTTAAGCCCAGTCGGCTTGTGGAAGACCGCCAGCGTTCCATCCCTCGCACCCGCTTCCACGCGCAGGAATCCGTTCTCGATGGCCCGCGGGCCGCGACTCCACTCGCGCTCCGAGCCCGACGGTCCGGCTGAAAGGCCCAGCTTTGCGAGCAGCGCACCGACGGGCATAAGCCACTTCGCCCATGCGGGCAACGGTCGTGCCAAAGAGGGTCTGTCGCTCTTGCGAGGTTTCACGAAAAATGTTCGGTAGCCGAGGCCGGGCACATCGCGCGCGGCGAAACGCACGCGGGTCTCATCCACAGAGCGCGCGCATACCTCGTAGGAGGTCACACCCTTGTCCTCCAGCAAGGCGTTGACTTCGCGCACCGCGTGCTCCCAGGCGCTGCGATTGGGCGACCCCTTCGACCATAGCGCAACCTGCAGCACCGCCCGCGCCCCCTGGCGCGCGACCTCCAGCGCCTGGAGATTCATCCCGGCCACGCGACCTTCATGCACCATGCCAATGGCACTGCGGAAGGCCTCCCGGTCGAGTGTGGTGTGGATCAATTCGCGCGATCCGAGACCGCGCCGATCCAACTCCATCCGCACTCCGTGGTCGTCCACGATGTCAAAGGCGCCGACCCCGGATCCAAGTTCCAAGTCCACCTCGACCCGGTCGCTGCGAGCCCAACTCACCGGGTTGAATGCGACAATCGTAGCCTTCGCCTCGCCCACTTCGCGCGAAGCGCGCGTTTCGGCCAAGGCGGCCAGTTGGCCCAGGCTCTGGCGGGTTACCACCTCGCCTATTTGCTGCACCTGGTCGAAGCGCGGCTGCATTTCTTCATGCACCTGGTCAATCGAGCAGCCACAGATCGAATCATGCGCATGGCATTGCATGAGCAAACGCCATGCCTCGCCCACTACCGCGGCCGGCCGGGCTACCACGTCCTCCGTTACGGCCTCTCGGCCGCCTGCCTCGCCATTGGCGCCCACCCACTCCGCCCAGGCACTGAAGGGTTCGGCCCACGCCTCGAGGAGTTCCTCGCACGCGTGATTGCGTTGCTTGATCCACATGCGGGCCGACATCACGCCCGGCAGCAGATGCCAGCGCTTGGAGGAACGCAATTCGCCCTCGACAATTGGCAGGCCCGCAATGCGCGCGCCGAGCGCGCGGCGTATGCCTCCCACGTACGCAGGCAAAGTGGAATGAACCAGGCGATCGTCCTTCAGCCGGCGAACGGCAAAGCCCAGCGCCTTGCTGGTCTCCGGCGTCGGCCGCATATGATCGGTCCCATACATCAAGGCCACGTGGCCCGATGGCGAATGAGGCACCAGTGCGGCAGCCAGTTCGCGCACGGCTTTGAGGAATCGCCGCGGGTCATTCGCCGGCAGCCCGGCGGCATTGCCGTAGCCCTCGCGCAGGTAGGCCATCAGCACCTGGGATCCATCCGGCGATTGCCACCAAAACTCGCACGGCTGGTCATCGAGCCCGCGTTGGACACACGCCGTTTCGATGCCAAACCCGCGCAGGATCTGCGGCATCTGGGCGATGTGCCCGAACGGATCCGGGATGTAGCCCACCGGCATGTTCCGCCCGAAACGCGCCGCGATGCGTCTGCCTTCGAGCAGATTGCGCAGGATGGCTTCTGGGCTCACCAGGAATTCGTCGGGCAGAACGAACCACGGCCCGATGAGCAGCCGCCCGCTGCGCACGTGGGCGGCGATTTCTCGCTCGCGATCCGGACGCAGCGCCAGGTAGTCCTCTAGCACAATCGTCTGCCCGTCGAGCATGAAGTGCCGGAAGCCGCGGTCGCGCGCCAACAGATCCAGCGTGCCGTCGATGAGTTGGACCAACTTCAAGCGAAATTCTTGGAACGGCAGATACCACTCTCGATCCCAGTGGGTGTGAGAAATCAAATGCAGCACAGCCATGCCATGCCTCGCCTTCTACAGCGGGACTTTCTCCAGAGTGAGTTGGTTCGCCTCACGCAGCGCGGCCTCGCGCAGGGTCAGCGGGAAGCGGCCGTGCAGCGGGCTCACGCGGCATCCGAGCGCGGAGGCCGCATAGAAGACCCACGTGACGGGACGCATGAAGCCGGAGAACGGAATGGCTTCGCGCAGTTCCGCGAGCGTGCCCGCATCCCAGCCGCCGCACAGTGCATAGAGGAAAGCGTACACCGGGAAGCTCGGCAGAATCCCAATGAAGAAGATGAGCACGCTGCTGAGCTGATCGGCCCGCCAGATCAAACCGGTCAGCCCGCGCAAGATCAGGTAGTGCGCTCCGCCCGCCAGGAGCGGCGCTGCCAAGGACGACCAGAAGTAGAAACGCTGCGGGTAGCACATGCGGTGGTTGATGAAGTAAGCGACGATCCCCTTGGTAAGCAGCCCGGCGAAGTAGGCCACGATCAGCGCGTTGACCTGCAGCCGCGCGAGCAGCAGCAGTGCCAGGATCACGCGCAGCACTTGCTCGCCGAAAACGAGCAGCGACTTGAGGTAGGGACGGTTGCTCCCGAGTTGCACGGTGTCGCCCACCCACGAGGGGTACTGGATGGCCCCCCACAGGATGAGCGGCACGGCGTAACCGGCCGCGCGCACGAACTCCGGGCCCGAGGCGCCGAGGATGAACCGGTCGGCTACCGCCAAGAGCACCGCCCCGATGAAGGCACTGATCATCCCTCCGTAGCGGTACGATTGGGCGCTGTAGTATTGGCTGAGCACGCGCTTGCCATTGGAGATGGCTTCCGAGATGGCTGGCATGACCCCGTTGTTAAGCGTCTGCAGCACGTTGAAGGCGAAGACGAAATTCTGGGCCAGCACCCAATTGCCCCACACCTCGGCGTAGTTGACTAGCCGCGATTGGGTGATCCAAATCTCGGCCGCCTGACCGGCAGCCCAGGCCAGCGAGCCCAGCATCTCAAACACCCCGAAGGCAAAGCTGGTGCGCACCACCTCCCAATCGAAATGCGCCAGGAACAGCACTCGCACGCTGTAGCCCATGCGCCGGTAAAGCCAGAAGCCCAGGCCAAAGGTGAGTGCCTCGGCCACATACGCCGCCAGCCCCATGCCGAGCAGGCCGCCCATCGCCCCGCCCACTGCCGGGTGGGCCCTTCCCCACGCGTACATGAGCGCCACTACGATCGGCTGAGCCAGCATCGGCATCAGCACCTGCCAGACCAACTCCAGGAACTGGGCATGATCCGACCGCTGGAACCCCTTGAGCGCATGATTGAACACAAGGAACCAGCCCGGCAGTTGAATGAGCGAATGCAGAATCACACTCCACGCGTACAACGCATACGTCGTTCGCGGCACCACCGTGGACGCCAGGCCGACAACCATCGCCACCTGCACGGCACCTGAGAGCATCTGCCACCAAACAAAGACCTGGCCGTACTGGATCCCCTTTCGCGGGTCGTGAACCCGGTACTGTGAAAGGTATTTGATGAAGGCGATGCTTGTCCCCATGTCGAAGAACAGCCAGGCGACGTTGAAAAACTGCACCACCCTGCCCCACAACCCGAGTGCCTGGGCCGAGGGCAAAATGTAAACCGGAAGCACAAGGTTCTGGTAGATGATGAGCGGGACGAACAGGATGAGGCCAAGCATGAGCGAGAGCAGGAAACCCCCTAGCGGCCGGTGAAATCC
>JBGOXY010000104.1:0-7971 GCA_041479415.1 Anaerolineae bacterium | reverse complement strand
TGCCCGCGTTGCACGACCAAGAATCCCGGGCCGAACAAGTTCTGTACGGCCTGCGGCGCACCGCAGCCCGAGAACGTGACCTTTGAACAGCCGCCGGATGCGAAGCTGATCACAGATGCAGAAAAGATCGCACGCGCCAAAGCCGGGCCGGACATTCACTGCCCATACTGCAATGCGCGCAACCCGGCCGGCAGCAAGTTCTGCGGCGCGTGCGGCGGCGATCAATCCGGAGCCAAGGCGCGCGCCAGCGGCGGCGTGGTCGGGGCCTTCAGCCAAACCGCGGCACAGGCCTCGCCGGTTATTTGCCCATCGTGCGGGACCAGCAACCCGGCCGGCGCGTCGGCCTGTTCCAATTGCGGTGCGCAGCTCGCGGGTCCAAAGCCCGCGGCCCCGCTTGCGGCCAAGGCCGGCGCAGCCGGTCCAGCCATTTCGCGCAAGACGCTCACGATTGGGGGGGGCGTGGGCGCCGTTCTTCTCTTGCTCTGCGTGGGCATCGCCATCCTTTCCGCGCGGACCAAGGGAGTAACTGCCAGCGTGGTCCGCGTCGAGTGGATGCGCTCGCTGGCGATCGAAGCGATTGCGCCCGTCGAGCGCGAAGGTTGGTGGGATGAGATTCCCTCCGGCGCGCAGCAAGGCAGCTGCGAGCTCAAGTACCGCTATTCGCAGGACCAGCCCGCAGCCAATTCCCGCGAGGTATGCGGCACGCCGTACACGGTGGACACGGGAACGGGCATCGGCGAGGTGGTGCAGGAGTGTGTCTACGAGGTCTCGGAAGATTGGTGCAGCTATACCGTGATGGACTGGAACACGGTGGAAGTCACGTCGCTAGGCGCAGCTGACCTGGAACCGGTTTGGCCCTCGCGCGCGCTCGCCTCGGACGAGCGCTACGGCGATCGGCAAGAGTCCTACACGGTGGTCTTCGAGGCGGGGACGAAGACTTACACCATCACGCCGGAGAGCGAGGCGGAATTCCGCCGTTACTCGGTGGGGAGCGAGTGGGTGCTCAACGTCAACACCTTTGGCAGCGTGTTGAGTCTCGAGCCGGCGAACTAGAGCGGACCTCGCGCGGGGAACATCCCGCGCATGATGAACTCATGCCAGCGCGGCGGGTAATCCCGCCGCGCTGGTGCGTCTATCCCCCGGTTTCGCGCCGGCGCGCCAATCGTGGGCACGTTGAGCGCCGCCCGCTGCATCCCTGATCACAACGGTTGCATCCCAGGGATGGGCATCGATCCACCGTGAGGGCCACGGCCTCATCCTGCCGGATAATGGGCGGATGGCGAGCTGATGTGGCGCATCACGGTTCAGAGAATCGGACGGAGCAGGCTTCAGCGACCGGCGGGGTGTTGACTCTCGCGCCGCACTCCGGCCACGGCGGTGACGGCCAGCAGCACGAGCACCGCCACCCCGGCCCAAGCCACCAACGCGACGAGCGGGGTGGCCGATTGCTTGAGCGCAATGCCGATGTATGCCCAGACAAACACGAGCACGTAGGCCGCGTCACGCCGGGTGAACGCGACTAGGCCAGCCAGCACCACACCCACAGCAAGCATCAACGCCGCCCAGGCGGCGGGTTCAAGACCCCACCCGTTCCAGCCGACGAAGTCCAGGACATCCGTGACGTTGGCAATCGTCGCCACGCTTACCCAGCCCAGGTAGATGCTGAACGGCACGCGCACCGCCCAGCGCTCGCCGCTCGCCACCGCGCTGCGCCCCATGCCCAGCGCGAGGTAGATGCCGATCAGGCTGGCCAGCAGGGTGAGCATGGCCACCAGGGTCAGAAGGAAGAGGTTGTAGTGCCAGAAGAAGAGCCACGCCACATTGGCCACGCTGGCAACCATGAACAGCGGATCCACGCGCGCAAGGCGCGGGTTGCTGCGCTGGGCCGGCAGCGCCTGAAAGACAATATAGGCGATCAACCCGATGTAGATCAGCCCCCAGATCGAGAAGACGTAGCCGGCCGGGACGAAGAGCACGTTGAACCGGTCCGAAATCTCCCCGGTATTCTGCCCGTTGAGCGGCAAGGCGTTGGCCAGGATGTTCATGACGATCGTGCCAACCGCCAGGATGACGTTCAGCCAAATGAGAGCCATGCTTCGTTTCATCAGTTCCTCCTTTGAGAGAGTTGCGTGGCGCGAGCAACCGCCCGCGCGATGTGCAGGCTATGCCGTGCGCCGACCCATCCAGAAGCGTTGCCAGTCGCCGCCGCGCTCATCGCGCTCTGTTCCGCGGAAACCAGGGAATGAAGGCCGAGGTGCTTTCGACATACTCACGGTAGCCGGGTTTGCTGTCCTTGAGCGTTTGCTCAAGCAGCGTGACGCCCGAAACACGTAGGAGCAGCGTGGTCATAAGCAGCGGGCTGAAGATCGTCCACCCGCCGCCGGCGGCCAGCGCGAGGAGGAAGTAGCCCCACCACTGGGCCGCGTCGCCGAAGTAATTGGGATGGCGGGTGTAACGCCACACGCCACTGCGCAATACAGTCCCTTTCTTCGTCGGATCCGCACGGAAGCGCGCCAGTTGGAAATCGCCGACTGATTCAAAATAGAATCCAATCAGCCACACGCCGAGAGCTATCCCATCCAGCCAGGTCAGCGACCTCGCGGCCGATCCGAGCTGGACGGCGAGCAGCGGCGCGGAGACGATCCACAAGAGCAGCCCTTGCAGCAGGAAGACCTGGATGCCACTCTTCCACCACCAGCGGTCGCCGGATTCGGCGCGCCACTTGGCATAACGGAAGTCCTCCGGCTTGCCCCAGTTGCGCCACAGAATGTAGAGCGAGAGACGAAGCCCCCAAAGGGTCACGATGGCAAGCAACAACCACGCGCGGCCCGCTGCCTGGGGAGCAAGCACGTGGTAGGCCCAGGCCGCAACGACAAAGCCCAAGCCCCAGAAGATGTCGACAATACTCGAGTTGCGCAAGGCAAGGCTTGCCAGCCACAAAACGAGCATGTAGACCAGGATGAGTGCCCCGGCAACTAGAAACGGTCCTACGAACGACATGTCGAATCTCCAGTGAACGTCCAGCTATTCACAACCGCGTCTCCACCCTCGCGCATGGCGCCTCAGGCGGGGATCCTTCAGATTTCGCGTTCTACAGGCATTATCGCGGCATACCGGAGTATCGACAAGACTCTGTTTGAGGTTTGTAGTGGGCACAGTGTGCCGCACCTTAACCGCCGAGGGTGGCTTCCCCCTCGCCCACCCCACCTCGCCAACACACGCCAGGCCAACCCACTCTCACCCATCCTCGCACAACCCGCGCCAGGCATCCAACTCACGATTCTTGAGCAGGATGCTGAACCCCAGGCTGCGCGCCTGCGAACAGGCGCCTGACCAATCCACACCGCTGTCGGTGTACTCCACCGCCACCACCAGTTTCCCTTGCGCCGCGAACGGAGCCATGGCCTCGCACCAGCCCTGCGCAAAGCAGTCCTCGACCAGCGCCCAATCGAAGTCGTCGGCCAGCTCCATCACCTGCTCGGGGTCATTTTTGAGGCCGATGGATAGACCGCGCGCGTGCGCCTCGCCAGCCAACCAGCGGTTGAAGCGCAGCTGGTCCTGCGCGGTGAGGGCAAAGCCCGTGGCCGCCTGATACCCATCCAGATTGTCGGTCTCCACCCCGTCAAAGCCCTTGGCGCGGCACAGATCGAGACGCGCCTCAAGGATCGGAGCGAGCACCTCCATCTGGCGGATGTCGAGCCACCACTCGCCGGGCCAGCCTGCATACGCTCTCCCGATCAACTCGCGCGGGAACGACTCCGCATCCGGCCGCCACGCCTCGAAGCTTCCGGCGCTCAGATAACAAATAGCGCGCCGTCCGCGGGCGTGAAGCTCGGCGAGGACTTCCAGCGGGGTCTCGAACAAATCGACGTCGTAAATGTCGGCCTCGATGCGAAGATCGACCGGCAAGCCCGCCAGCTGCCACTGCCAAGTCTGCCCGGGGGCCGGGCGCCAGCGTGGCATGGCGGAGGTCGAGGCCGTCGGCCCCGCCAGCCTTGCCGTTTGGCCATTGGGTGCCGTTGCGGAGGCTCGGGCGAAGGAACCCCTGGGCGCCGAGGTGGCGGGCGCCGCCGGCGTGCATGCGGCGAGTGCAGCGGCGGCCACAATGAACGCAGCCCCAGCGGCGCGGTGTGCCGCTCGGCGACCCACTAAGGCATGTCGCACAATACAGGCACGCATTTGAGGATCCTCCGCTCCTCGTCTAGAAAAGGGACGAGGCGACCCGCCGGCCGCCTCGTGTTAAGGAGATTCGACGACCGTTAACCTTGGGCTGGGGCCGCCGCCCAATTGGCGCCAAACGTGGCCGCACGCGCCAGATTGCTTTGCGAGCCGGAGGGGAAGCGCAAATAGTCCTCGCTGGCGGCCTCGAGGTTGGAGTACTGACCACGATACTCCGGCGGCAGGATGGACGCTAGCTGGTACATGATTTCGTTGGTCATCCGTTGGCGGACCTCGCGTGAGATCTTCTCCCCGCACGGGTCGAGGACAAAGGGATGGCCGACGGTGATGGTGAAGTCGGTGCGCTGCAGGCGGCGAATGTTATGGTGGAACCGTTCGCTGCCATAGTAGGCCACCGGCTGGAGCGGGGCGCCGCTTTTCAAGGCGAGCATGACCACGCCCGGTTTCCCGTGGCGCAACCGGCCATCGTTGCTGCGCGTGCCTTCGGGCGCAACGCCCAGAATGTCGCCGCGCTGGAGGACCTCGAGCGCCTTGTAGAATGCGCGCGTGTCGGCTTCGCCGCGGCGCAGTGGGATGGCCTGGAATACGTTGAACAGCCAGCCCATGGCCGGGTTATCCCATGTTTCGCTCTTGGCGAAACCGGTGATGTGCCGCGGCCGCAAGTGGGAATACATCAGCGGCGCATCCAGGAAGTTGACGTGGTTGACGACCAGGATGAGCGGCCCGCGCGGGGGGATGCGTGCCATCTCGCGGTCGTCGACCCGGCACAGGATGCGGGTCATGCGCCGCAGGGTGCCGGCCACCACCCATTCGGTCACGCTCATGCGGTACCTCCGGCAGGCGAGGTGATGATCTCAATGGGTCGCGGCACGATCTCAACCACCAGCCGCGTGCCATCGGTTGAGAGTGTCTCGCCGTCGGCGTGGGCGGGCAGCACGCCCTCCAGGGCGGTGACGGTGATGCGTTTCGTGCGCGCCGTGACGATGGCCGGGTGCGATCCCTGCGTGCCCTTCATGAAGCGCGGGATGAGGGCGAAGATGCCCGCCTTGCTGACCTGCCGCGCAATGCACAGGTCGAACAGACCGTCGTCGATGAGGGCGCTGGGTGCCATCATGAACCCGCCGCCCATACGCCGCCCATTCATGATCGACACCATGAGCGCCGAGAGTTCGAGCGGGCCGCTATCGGTTTCCACGCGCACGCGCGGCGCCCGGTAGTAGAGAAAGATGGTGCGCAAGGCTGCGACGATATAGGAGGGGAAGCCGGTCAGGTGTTTCAGCTTGACCGCCTCGAAGCCGACCACCGCGTCGAAGCCGACGCCCACCCCGTTGCCGAAGTAGCGGCCTTGCGGGAACAGCCCGCCTGAGACGCGCCCCACGTCCATGGGTACCCGGCGGCCGGCGGCCAGGGCGGCCAGGCCGGCCTGTGCACCGCGCTCAATGCCCGCCCCGAATGCAAAGTCGTTGCCGCGGCCGACGCTGACCACACCCATCACCGGCCGCAGCCGCGGGTTGGCTTCGCGCGCAAGCATCAGTCCGTTGAGCACCTCGTTCGCGGTGCCGTCGCCGCCGACCGCCACCACCACCTCGTAACCGGCAGCGGCAGCTTCGCGGGCCAGCTCGGCCGCATGCCAGGGGCGCTCGGTGCGCACCAAGTCGTACGCGAGCCCCGCGAGCTTCAGACCGGCCTCCAAGACCGGGATCGATTCGCCGCCGGCGCCGCGGCCAGAGGTTGGGTTGACAATGATCTTGTGACGGGCCATGGTGTTTGCTCCACTTCTAGGATGTCGGACAGACTGCCCTGCGGTGCACCCATCGAACTATCCAACCAAGCTCTCCGCACGTGCACAGTCTGGACGCGCGAAACCTTTTTCAGAAGGTCCACTCGTGCCCGCGATCCATTCCGCTTCTCCGGCAAGGCCCGCACCATCGGACCCCCCAGGCATTTCCTTGCGGCCCGGAACTTCAGCCGACAGGAGGGCTACCCGATCGGCCGCGCGGCGCGGCGATCACCGTGCTCGTCCGCCGCGTGGCGGGTCTAATGAGTCAGGTCGTTCAATTCGTCGCGTGCATCCAGCGCCCGGCCGAAGAAGTAGCCGACGGCCACCAGGAAGAGCAGTGCGACCAGTGCAACCAGGTAGGCGCGAGGGTCCGGCCAAAAGTAGGGCAGCAGGATGATCACGAGCACGCCAAACAGCCCGCCGCCGAGGGCCCAGACAAACTTGTGCGGGACCTCGGCGAGCATGCGGATCGAAAAGCGCTTCACCGTGGTGCGGCGGCGGGCGGCCACCTTGGCCTCGACCCTGCGATGCTTGGTATGCGGATCGCGCGCACTGATCTGCTTCTCACGCAATCGTTGTAGGCGCTCTCGGTCGTTGGGTGAATTCGACACTTTGCATCCTCCACCGAGTGGCCCCGCCGGGGCGCGCTGCCTGACGCCCGCGCCAGAGCACCCTGGCCACGGGCGGGGACGCAAGCCCGGCTCCGGGCACGTCACTCTTCAATATGATACTTGAACGACAGCTTCACCTTGGCGCGGTAGGCCACCACCTTGCCATCCTCAAGTTGGAGGTCGAGCTCGGAGACTTCGGCGACGCGCAGGTCGCGCAGCGTTTTGGCGGCCTGGTTGATGGCCACCTGGGCCGCCTTCTCCCACGATTCGGGGCTGGTCCCAACCAATTCAACGATCTTATAGACGCTCTCGCCCATTTTTGCCTCTCCTCAACCTTCGATGCACAGATGCACGGCGGGGCCCGCGCTTACTCCATGGAGGTCAGGGGCGTGGTCGACATGGCCGGCGGTTTGGGGCGCCGCGACTCCACCAGGCGCACCACCTTCTGCACGAGAGACGAGCCGATGACAGCACAGGCGTCGATCGGCAGGTAGTGCCCGGCCGAAGAGTCGAAGAGCACTGAGCCCCGCGCCTCGAATTCCTCGTCGGCTTGCCACAGGATCGCCATGAGCGGGAAGCGCGGCAGCGGCCGGAAACGATAAGCCGCATCCCCGAACGGTTCGCCCTCGCCGCCCATGGTTTCGGCGACGTACTTGAAGGCCGCAACTTGGTCCCCCAGCGATTTAGCCAGACGGTTTCCGGCGTAACCCTGAAACGCGTTGTGATAGAAGGTGCCGCCGGGCACATCGCGAAAGGCCACCCATTTGCCTGTCAGCGGCGCACCATCGGCGGTATGCAGATAGTAGAGCAGCAGGGCCAGCGTGCCCGGCGGACACTCGCACTCATACTCCGGCACGCGCACCGCGTACTCCACACCCCAGTAAGGCACGACAATCGATCCATCGCGGTAAACAGTGCCCGCGTTGAGCGCCGTCTGCTCGGGGGTGCGCTTGGCGAGCTCGCGCTGCAAATCACCGATCGGCCGGGTCAGAGTTTCTTCCCAGGCCGCGCGAGCGGTGGAGACGTCGTGGACCTTCTGCGTCATCGGATTCCTCCCTCAGCTAACTGGAGAGGCCACGGTGAGCGTGCCTGGGAACCCGGCACGCGGGCCAATGTGCTCATGCGATTCACGCGCGGGGGCTTCTCGCTCGGCGGCGTCCCCTCGCGGAAGGAATGGCTAGCTACGCGCCTCGAACGAGGCCTTCGAACGTGCCCGGTAGTGCGTCGCGGGCAGGCGGCGCAAGGCATCGGCTGCGGTTTCAGGCGTCAGGTCTCGTTGCGGCATTGCCAGCATCTCGTATCCCACCATGAACTTGCGTACTGAGGCCGAGCGCAGAAGCGGCGGATAGAAGTGCGCGTGCAGGTGGTGCGCGCCGCTCTGCGGCTCGCGCCAAGCCGCCT
>JBGOXY010000103.1:0-8012 GCA_041479415.1 Anaerolineae bacterium | reverse complement strand
TCATTCATAGAAGAAGAACGGACAACGGCCCGCCTTGCATTCAGGGGGGGCGAGATTCCCGCCCTTGTCCGCGGATTCTCCCTTTGGCGCCACTATGACATATGTCACTTGCAAACGGCGACAAATGTCACTTCCAGAATATGGGACGATGTCCTAAATATTAGGACACATCTCCGCAGCTCGTTTGCTTCGATTCCTCCTTGAATCTCGTACCCCCATCTTCCTGGGAGAAGCCTTTGGACGGCCAAGGTTCCACCTCTACCTCCGTCACCAAGGCCTTTTCGGTGCTCAATGCGCTGGCCGCCAAAGCCAATGGCGGCGCCTCGCTGTCGGAGGTCTCCGGGCTGGTGGGTATGTCGCGCAGCACAACCCATCGCTACCTGACCACGCTCGAGAAGCTGGGCGCCGTCGAGCGCGACGCCAGCGACCGCTTCCGCCTGGGCCCGCATCTCATCGAATTGGCGGGCGCCTATCTGGCCGGGGCGGATCTTCGCACCGAGAGCATGGCGCTGTTGGAAGAGTTGGCGGCGCGTACGCAAGAAACGATTCACCTGGCGGTTCCCTCGGGCAGTGAAATCGTGTACATCGGCAAGGTCGACAGCCCGCAAGCGATTCAAATGTACTCGCACATCGGGGCGCGCCTGCCGATGCACAGCACGGCACTCGGCAAGTCCATTCTGCCGTATCTTGATCCGCAGCGGCTGGAGGCCGTGCTCGCCGCCGGCCTCAAGCCGCGCACGCCCGCCACCCTCACAACGGCCGGCGCGCTGCGCGAGGAACTGGAACGCATCCGCCGGCAAGGCTTCGCCATCGATGACGAAGAAAACGAATTGGGAGTTCGCTGTGTTGGCGCGCCGGTGTTCGACTATCGGCAGAAGGTGATCGGCGCCGTGAGCGTATCCGGCCCGATCAACCGAATGACGCGCGAACGGTCTCAGTTGCTCGGACCGGTGGTGCGCGAGGCGGCGGCCGGGATTTCGCGCCGCATGGGCGCACCGCCCGCGGGGTAGCCGGATCGGAGTCTCATCATTCGCACTGCATACACATGCGCTCGCACGCCCAGGGGCGTCATGCGGAGGAATTACAATGAAGATGTTGATTGACAGTCAATGGGTCGAGTCGGCCGACCGACAATGGCAAGAGGTCCGCAACCCGGGCACCGGTGAAGTGATCGATCGAGTGCCGCGCGGCACTCTGGCCGATGCCGAACGGGCCGTCGCGGCGGCGCAGGAGGGCAAGGAGCGCATGCGCCACCTGCACGCCTACGAGCGGGCGGCAATGATGACCCGCATCGCGGATGCCATCCAGGTCAACCAGGCCGCGCTCGGGGAATTGCTGGCGCGCGAGAACGGCAAGCCTATCCTGCAAACGCGCGCCGAAGTGGGTGTGACCGCCAACATCTTCCGCATGTTCGGCGAAGAGAGCAAACGCCTCTTTGGGCGGGTGATGCCGGCGGACGCTGTGGCGGGTGCGGAGCGGCACTTCGCCGTGACCGTGCGTCAGCCGCTGGGGGTGGTGGCAGCCATCGTGCCCTTCAACTACCCGGTGGAGCTCTACGCGCACAAGGCGGCCGCGGCGCTGGCGGCCGGCAATGCGGTGATCGTTAAGCCGCCCACGGCCTGCCCGCTGGCGCTTCTTCGCATTGCCGAATTGATCGAGGCGGCGGGCGTGCCGCGCGCCGCGCATCAGATGATCAGCGGGCCCGGCGAACTTCTAGGCGATTTCCTAGCGCGCACCCCGGGCATCCAACTGGTCACGGTGACCGGCTCCACCGAGGTGGGGATCAAGATCTGCAAGCTCGCGGCCGAGCACCTGAAGAAGGTGCACATGGAATTGGGCGGCAACGACGCGATGATCATTTGCGCCGACGCCGATCTTGAGGAAGCCACCACCGCCGTAGTGCTCGGGCGCCTGGCGCGCGGCAATGGGCAAATCTGTTGCGCGGTCAAGCGGGTTTTTGTCGAGGCCTCTATCTACCAAGCGTTCTCGAAGTTGTTGGCCGAGAAGGCCAAGGCCTTGCGCGTCGGCGACCAACTGCTCGAGACCACGGACGTCGGGCCGCTGATCAACGAGAAGGCCGCCCAGGAAGTGGAAGCTCTGGTGAGCGGCGCCGTCAAAGCCGGTGCCAAGCTCTTGGCTGGCGGGCACCGGCGCGGCGCCTTCATGGAGCCGACGGTATTGGCGGACGTGCCGCCGGCGGTGGAACTTTTCAAAGAAGAGACGTTCGGCCCGGTGGCGCCCCTGGTGCCATTCACCGACATCAACGAGGCCGTGCGCATGGCGAACGACTCGCCCTACGGTTTGCAGTCGGCCGTGTTCACCAGCGACATTTCGCGCGCGCTGGACATCGCTTACCGACTGGAAGCCGGCGGGGTGATTATCAACTGGTCGTCGGCCCTGCGGGTGGAGACGCTGCCCTTCGGCGGCGTCAAGATGAGCGGGCATGGGCGCGAGGGCATTCACGATACGCTCATGGAAATGACCGATCAAAAGACCATCATCGTGCACAATGCCTTTCCGGCGGTGGAATAGGCACAGCAAATGACGGATGCTGACTTCCTGGTGATGCGGGGAATCCGCAAGAGTTTCGACGTCACCGAGGCGCTGCGCGGTGTGGACTTCCGCGCCCAACGCGGGGAGGTACACGCCATCGTCGGCGAGAACGGCGCCGGCAAGTCGACGCTGATGAAGATCCTGTCCGGCGCCGTCCCGCGCGACGCCGGCGAGATCATGTTCGACGGTGTGGCGGCCGACGTGAGCACTCCCCTCACCGCCCATCGGCTGGGCATCCGGGCTGTCTATCAGGAGTTCAGCCTGGTGCCGCACCTGACTGTGGCCGAGAACATCCTGCTAGGGCAGATGCCCTCAGCCCGAGTGCCCGGGTGTGTGGACTGGACCAAGGCCTACCGCCGGGCCGAGGAGATCCTGCGGTCCATCGGCTTTGTGGGGATCGACGTGCGCAGCGTCGTCCGCAACCTGAGCGTCTCCCGCCAGCAGATGGTCGAGATCGCCAAGGCGGTGGCGGTGCGGCCGCGGATCCTGATCCTGGATGAGCCGTCTGCCGTCCTGTCGCAGGAGGAGCTGAACCGCCTGTTCGCCCTGGTGCGCCAGCTCAAGCAGGAGGGGACGCTGATCCTGTACATCTCCCACCGTCTGGATGAGGTGTTCGAGATCGCGGATCGCATCACCGTGCTCAAGGATGGCCAGCTGGTCGGCACGGTGCAGCCTCAGGAAGCCGATCAGGGCCAGTTGATCAGGATGATGGTGGGACGATCGCTCGGCGAGATTTTCCCCGCACGGAGGGCTCCGCGTGACGAGGTGGCGCTCGAGGTGAAGGGCCTCGACCGGGAAGGCTCCGTCTCGGACGTCTCGTTCTCGCTGCGGAGGGGCGAGGTCCTGGGGATGTCCGGACTGGTGGGGAGCGGGCGGACCCAGGTGGCGCGCTGCATCTTCGGCGCTGAGCCGTTCGACAGTGGGGAGCTTTTCATCAATGGCAAGCCGGTCCATCCCCGGTCACCTCGCGAGGCCGTGAAGGAGGGCATTGCCCTGCTGACCGAGGACCGCAAGCGCGACGGCCTGGTGTTGATCTGCACCATACGTGACAACGCCAGCATGGCCTCGTTTGAGCGGTTGAGCCGCTGGGGCGTCATCAATCGCCGGGCGCAAGAGACCGAGGTGCAACAGAAGATCAAGGAACTGGATATTCGCCCGCCGCTGCTCGACCGGTTGGCCCGGCAACTGAGCGGTGGGAACCAGCAGAAGCTGGTGCTCGCCAAGTGGCTGATGACGCAAGCCCGGGTGCTGGTCCTCGACGAGCCCACACGCGGGGTGGATGTGGCCACCAAGGTGGAGATCTATCAGCTCATCAGCGATCTGGCGGCCGACGGGATCGGCGTCCTGCTGATCTCGTCCGAACTGCCGGAAGTCCTGGGATTGAGCGACCGGGCCCTGGTAATGCGCGAGGGTCGTGTGGTAGGCGAGTTCACACGGGCCGAGGCCAGCGAGGAGAAGCTGCTGGCCGCAGCCGCGGGGGTGAGGCAATGACCAGTAATTCCACTCCAACGCAATCCATTCCCGTCAAGCCCCCGGGTGGCCTACGCGCCTTGCTGCTTGGTAAGACAGGGGCCCGACGCCGGCGCCGATGGGTGGACTACGCCTTCATCGCCGCCTTCCTGCTCCTCCTGGTCATCACCGCCACGGTGTCGGATGTCTTCTTCACCCAGCGCAATCTGAGCAACGTAGGACGGCAGGCCGTAACCAATGGGCTGCTCAGCCTGGGCATGTTGGTGGTCGTCCTGACGGGCGGTATCGACCTCTCGGTCGGGTCAGTGGTCGCGCTGGCGGCGGTCATGGTCTCGGGCATGTCGAAAGGCGGGATGCCCCTACTCCCGGCCATCCTGGTCTGCCTGGTCGTCGGCGTAGCGGCGGGCGCCGTGAACGGTTTCTTCATCGCCCGCTTCAAGCTGCAGCCATTCATCGTGACGCTGGCGACGATGGGAGCGATGCGCGGGCTGGTCTTCGTCTACTCGGATATTCCGATCACCCCGACGGATCCGACCTTTCGCGCGGTTCTCGGAGCCGGCTTCGTCGGCCCGTTTCCCGTGTCGGCTCTGATCATGCTCGCCTGCTATCCCATCGTGTGGTTCTTTCTCAATCGGACCAAGTCCGGGCGGGCAATTGTGGCGATCGGCGGGAACGAGGAAGCCGTACGCCTGGCGGGGATCAGCGTCACCTGGAACATCCTCCTGGCGTACATGATCTCCGGCCTGTTTTCCGCTCTGGCGGGTGTGATGCTCGCCTCCCGGCTGGGGATCGCCCAACCCAGCGTGGGCGCGGGGTTTGAGTTGGATGCCATCGCCGCCTGCGTCATCGGCGGCGCCGTCCTCGGCGGCGGGGGCGGAAGCGTCTTCGGCACGCTGGCCGGGGTCGGGGCGCTTGGCATGATCGATAACCTGCTCAATCTGTTCAACGTGCAGTCGTACTACCAGCAGATCTTCAAGGGCGTGATCATCCTGGTCGCGGTACTGTGGCGACGCAAACAGTAGTCTGGAGGCCTCAGCCAGCCAGCATCCCGGCTGAGCAGAAGGAGGTGAGAAGAAGAGCTGTATTCCGTCCCAATCCAAGCCGATCCACCCTGAACCAAGAGAAGAGGAGGATTCTTCGATGAAACGCAATCTCAGTTTGACCGTCATTGTCATCCTGGCGGTGTTGCTCGGCGCCTGCGGGCAGGCCGCGCCAACGGCGGCTCCGGCGGGGGCGGCCGGTCCGATCAAGATCGGGATGGCCAACTTCTCCCAGTGCTGCCCCTACTTCATCGGCATGAACAATGCCGTCGTGGAGGAAGCCAAGCCCTTCGCCAACGTCACGATCATCTCCACCGATGCCAACGGGGACGCGGCCAAGTTCCAGGCGGATATCGAGGACTTGATCGCGCAGGGCATCGACGGGATCATCATCTCGGGCGCGTGGCTTGAGGAAGCGCCGGCAGCACTTGACGCCCTGGCTAAAGAGGGGATCCCGACCGTTCTCGTCGATCGGCAGTTTGGCGCGGGGAGCAAGAGCGCCTACACGTCCTACATCGGCCCGGACAACTACACCATCGGCGTCCAGGACGGCACGTACATCTGTGACCGCCTGGGCGGGAAGGGCGTGATCGTCCAGCTGCGCGGCGGGCCCGCGGACAACTCGATCGGGTTGAACCGCAGCAATGGCATGCTGAGCGTCGCCAAGACGTACCCGGGCATCACCGTGATCACTGCGCCGGACTTCGGCAGCTGGAGCGCGGATGGCGGCATTGCCTTGATGGAGGACATGCTGGCCGCCAACCCGAAGATCGACGCCGTGTTCTGCGAGAACGACTCGATGTGCCTGGGCGCACAGAAGGCCATCGCCGACGCCGGCCGGGCGGGTGAAATGTTCCTCGTGGGTGTCGACGGTGAGACCGCCGCCTTGGAGGCCATCATCAACGGCACGAACTACGCTGCGACCGGCCTGAACAACTCAGACCAGATCGGCCGCGCTGCGTTCAACCGCTTGATGTCAATCCTCGGCGGAGGGACACCCGAGAAGGACACCTACCTGCCGTCCCCGCTGATCACCAAGGACAACGTTTTGCGCTACTACAATCCGGAGGGCACGTTCTAGCCTGATCGGACTCTCGGCCCAAGGGGAGAGGCCTTCACCGGCTCTCCCCGCCAGCCATGAAGGGATCCTCACAGGAGGTGTCGCACACCTCCTGTGGGGGTCCGCTCCATCGACCGGAAATGCCCTCAGCCTGGTAGGGGATTGAATGGACCCTGAAGCCCGTCTTAAGGAACTCGGGATTGAACTCCCTCCACCGCCGAAGCCGGTCGGCTCCTACACGACAGCTGTGACCTGCGGCGACCTGCTCTTCCTGTCGGGCACGACCTGCCATGTCGGGGACGGCTTTCTGTTCAAGGGGAAGGTTGGCCAATCCGTCACGCTTGACCAGGCCTATGCCGCCGCGCGGCAGACGGCGCTCAACCTGCTGGCGGTGGTCAAGGCGGAGCTGGGCACACTGAACCGCGTAAGTCGGATCGTCAAGCTCAACGGCTATGTGAACAGCGCGCCTGGGTTCGACCAACAGCCGGCGGTGATCAACGGCGCCTCCGACGTGATGGTCGCCGTCTTCGGCGACCGCGGGGTGCATGCCCGCACGTCGATAGGTGTCAGCGAGCTGCCGGGAGGGATCCCAGTCGAGATCGAGATGGTGATCCAGATTCGCCGCTAAGGCGCTGCGGCGAGAAACACGGTGTCGCATAATCTGGTGGAACGGCCCCGGGCGACGCGAGAGGCTTGTGGGAACGCGTTGACGGGCTTGCACGAGGAGAAGGCATGACCGACCTCATTGACGCACTGGGACGCATTGGCCTGGTGCCGGTGGTCAAGGTGGAGAACACACAGCAGGCGCTGGGCATGGCGAGCGCTCTGTTGGAAGCCGGCCTGCCGTGCGCCGAGATCACATTCCGGACCCCGGCCGCGGAGGATTGCATCCGCACGATCGCGCGCGACTACCCGCAGATCATCATCGGTGCCGGTACGGTCTTGACGGCCGAGCAGGCGGAGCGAGCGGTTCGT
Source organism: Anaerolineae bacterium (assembly GCA_041479415.1). Taxonomy (GTDB): domain Bacteria; phylum Chloroflexota; class Anaerolineae; order Anaerolineales; family RBG-16-64-43; genus RBG-16-64-43. Next base: position 914 of record JBGOXY010000103.1, on the reverse strand, counting down.
GCCGGAGCCCGCTACATCGTTTCGCCCGGGTTCGATGGACACGTGGTGGACTGGTGTCTGGCGCGCCATGTTCCGGTGATGCCCGGGGTCGCCACGCCCACCGAAATCCTCATGGCCCTCGACAAGGGCATTTCGCTGCTGAAATTCTTCCCGGCCGAGGCGCTGGGCGGCGTGCGCATGCTCGAGGCGCTGGCGGCAGTTTTTGGTGGAGTGCGATTCGTTCCCACGGGGGGAGTCACGGCCACCAATCTGCCCGACTACCTCAAGCTGCCATCGGTCTTTGCCGTGGGGGGAAGCTGGCTGGTCTCGGGCAAGCTGCTGGCCGCGGGTGCATTCGAGGAAGTGACCCGCCTCGCGCGCGAAGCCGTCGAGATTGTGGCACACGCGCGCGGGCACGGAGGGGGGCAATGAGCGCACGCATCGTCACCTTCGGCGAGATCATGCTGCGACTCAAGCCGCCCGGGTTTGAGCGGATCCTGCAATCGCCTGCCTTTGAAGCCACATTTGGCGGCGGCGAGGCCAACGTGGCCTTCTCGTTGGCCCGCTTCGGCCTGCCCGTGTCGTATGTAACGCTGCTCCCGGACAATCCAATTGCAGATGCGGGGCTGGCCTTCCTGCGAAGCGCGGGCGTGGATACTTCGCATGTCGTGCGGCGCGGGGGGCGCATGGGGATTTACTTCCTCGAGGCCGGCGCCAACCAGAGGCCCTCCGTGGTGGTGTACGACCGCGCCCATTCCGCGATCATGGAAGCCTCCCCCGCGGACATCGACTGGCCCGAAGTCCTTAGCGGCGCGGGGTGGTTCCATGTGACGGGAATAACGCCGGCCCTGAGCGCGGCAGCGGCCGAGATGACCCTCGCGGCGGTAACGGCGGCCCGCCGCTTGGGGCTGACCGTTTCCTGTGATTACAACTAT
>JBGOXY010000102.1:0-8049 GCA_041479415.1 Anaerolineae bacterium | reverse complement strand
CTGGGCGCGGCCTACGCCGCCGGACTGGCGACCGGATTCTGGACGAAGCTTGAGGACTTGCGTGCCAACTGGGGCAAGGACCACGAGTGGTCACCCACGATGGACGTCGCCCGCCGCGAGAAACTCTACGCCGGGTGGAAGAAAGCGGTGGAGCGGACACTCAATTGGGTGGAGAACGACTGACTCCCGCCGCGACCGATGTCCAAATGCAGCGAGCCCCTCTCCGCCGGGGGGCTCGCTTCGACAGCCCGTGGAGTGGCGGAGAGAGGGTAAGGAAAACAAGGAGGCGGGGGCCGAAGGCCCCCGCCTCCTTTAGGAAAACCTCGCCCCTCTACCCGGATTGACTTCCCCACATCGAGGTTCTTCCATAGCGGGGGAGGGGTCGGGGGCCTGCCCTCGGAACGAGGGTGGGGGAGAGCGCCGGGTGCCCTTTTTCCGCACGCTCCTAGAGCCTCTTGAGGCGCATCGCCGACCACGTCGCATCGATCGCGATAAGCGCCACGGGCCCCAGCCCGATCGTGCTGGCGTACTTCCAGATCACATCGCGACTGATATCCAGCCCGTGCTCGCTGCTCCCCTTGGGATAGGCGACCCACATCGCACCGGATGCGGCCAGATACTTCTTTAGCCTGGGCAGCTGCGCTTCCATCTCCTTGCGCGACCTCACGAACACTTGCAGCACGTCAACCTCTTTGGCCGCACGTGCCAGGCGTGTGGCGCCCTCGGGTAGCGGTCCGAGCACCCGAGCGTACCCGGGCGGAGCGCCGAGGATCAGCACGCGCGCACCGGGGCGAATCAGCATCTTCTGCGCTACCGTCTTGGCTGCCATGCGCATCTCCTCCTGAGGCTGCCTACCAGCCGATCTCGGTCACCATTGCCGGATGGTCGGAGGCTGGGCCGGTGATGTAGCGCGAATCGGTGACGGTTGTCCCCGGTGAGACGAAAATGTGGTCAATGCGGTCGGCCGGATCGATTTGCGTGGGATTGCCGCCTGGCCCCCAACGCGAAAGCCAGGAGTCTTCAAGGACGCCGGTGGTCAACCGGTATTGATCGCTATCCGGACGGAAATTGAAATCGCCCATGGCCACGAGGCGGCTTTGGCCGCCCAACGCGGCGAGCAGCTGCTCCTGCTGGATGATCGGTCCCCCGTTGCCAAGGTGTGTGACCACCACGCTGAAGGACTGGCCCGAAACGGTGATGTTGGCCAGGATGGCCGCAGTCTGTTCGCCGAGGCTGTACATGAAGACGGTGCGCGGATTCTCGATCGGGTAGCGCGAAAGCAGCGCGATGCCGAAGGTGCCGGTCACCGTGGTGGGGCCGTAGTATGAAAACATATCCAGGGCGTCGGCCATGGTTCGAACCACGTCCGCGTTTCCGCCTGCGATGCGCGCCGTGTCGCTTTCCTCCAGGCCAAGCACGTCCGGATTCTCAGTGCGGATGACCTGCAATTGACCGGCGTAATTGCGCTGCCCGTTGACGTCGTACCCCTGCTGAATGTTGTAAGTCATGATGCGCAGGCTGTGACGCTTTTCGGCAGGCGTTGCTGGGGCGGCGCCGATGAATCCAATCGCAAGAACGGTCAGCACGGCCACACCGAGGCTCTTGGCCGCGGCCAGTCGTCCGAAAAGCGACTTAGCCTCATGCTGCACCTCGCCTTTGGGGGCAGAGGGCAGCGCCAACGCGGGCAGCGCGCATGCGGCCCCTGCAATCAGGAAAACCAACCAGAAGCGATCGCGGAAGAGCGGCCCGACGACCGGGAAGTAATCGTACACAGTTGTGAACACTTGGAGGAAGATCATGACCAGGAGATAGAGCGAGGCGACCAGCCACGCCAGCCCGCCGGGGCGCGCCGAAGATGGGCGCTGCATCAGGGCCATTGCATAGCGTTCCGCGTCGATCAGGATGATCGGGCTGAGGACCAGAGTGAGGTAGAGGAGCAGGTCGCCAACCAGGCTGACGGGAGGCGCGCCCAGCGGGAAACCGCCGGGCGCCGCGGGGAAGGGTATCTGGTGCACGGCGATCGTTCCGACAAGCGCCGCGACGAACAGCAGATTGAGCACAATGAGCCAGCCGCGCCCCAGACGTTCCATGACGGGCGGCCAGAGCAGGCGCAATGCGACATAGCAGGCCATTGCCAGCGAAAGGACCGCGACGATTGCCTGGTATGAGCCCTCGGTCCAGCGCGCGATGACCGTCGGACTCGTGAACGCGAAGTACAGAAGAACGAGCACCCCCATCAGACCGAGGGCCATGAGCGGCGTGCGCCCGACGCCGGGCGCAGCCTGCGCCGCAGCCTCGGGTGCCGGCTGGGTCGGTTGGGTGCGCTGGACCACTGCCAGGCACACCAACGCGAGCAGGGCAAGGATCCAGCCCACCCAATGGAATGGGCGGACGAGCGATAGGTCGCTTCCGGAACCCAGCGCGCGCAGAAAGGCCGAAAGCAGCACTGCGAAAGCCAGCCCGGCTCCCCACTCGGCCCCAACCCGGCTCACAAAAGATGTCCGCAGCATCTCCGCTAGCAGAATCAGGAACAACGCCAGGCCGAGGCCTGCAACCAACATGCGCCCGCGCGTATCAAGAAATACCTCGGCCACCCGCGCCGCGAGGGCGAGCGTGGTCAGCCACACCAGTACGATACGAGGGAGCCCCCGTCGCGGCAGGAGCAGCAGGGCGGGCGAGAGAAGCAAACCCACGCTGACAATCTCAGGCGGGATGCCGGTTCCCATGAGGCCAAAGGCATATACGGATTCGACAAACTCGGCCAGAAGCTGGAAGAAGAAGAGAAAGAGAATTGTCAGGAGCAGGATGCGTGCCAACGCCATCAAGGCGGGGCGAGCGTTCCGCGAAGTATTCATGCATGCCTCCCTGAAAGGTGCGCGAGGGCGCGGTCGACCGAGGTCACGCCCCACGCGTAAGGCGTGCCGAGCCGGAAGGGCGCCCCAGGCGCGGAAACCACGCCGGGACCTGACTTGCCCACGCCTGCCACTTGTCCCCGAATACTGCCGAGAGGAGTATGTCTTCGCGGCGCGCTCGCACAACCAGCCCAAGCATAACCACCGCGAAGACAAGCATCGTCCACGTGCGATAGAGCAGCAAGCCCCCGGCGAACGAGAGAATGACAGCGAGGTACATTGGATGGCGAACGAAGCGGAAGGGGCCGCCGGTCACAAGGCGGGGTTCCGCCTGAAGGCGGACTGCAAAGCCGGAGGAAGGCGCGAACATCCTTCCCAGCGTGGAGAATCCCCACAGGTAAAGAGCTAAGCCGAGGACGAGGATGATCGTTCCGAGGGCGAGGGCTGCAAGGCGCAGCAGCGGTGAGAGTTGGAGAGGCAGCGGCCGCCACAACGCGGCGCCGGCACCCAGGAAGAGGACTGTGGCCGCCAAGAGGACGGGCCAGCGCAAGTAGCGTATACCTGGACCCGCCTCATTGGCGGCTGGCTGCCGCATGGCGCGCACCATTCCCCAGATCGCTATGGCGAGCGTGCCGATTCCCAGTGATGCCCCCAGGCGGCCTGCCCAGATCTCACATGCGGTGAGGATGCTTTCGAAGTCCATCCCACCCCCTCGACACGTCGGCGTCGGCAGCGCAGGTCTGAAGCCGGCCGTTGCCTCTGGGGCCGAGCATGCCCCTCCCGACGGAAAGACGAATGCGTTCAAGTATCGCACCGGGTGAGTCAAACGGCAACGTGTGAGGAGTCGGGCCGGAGGTCTGGGCCTCATCACATTCCACGGCGAGCCCGGATCAACTTACGTTCGTCGTCGATGTTGGGTGGCGCTGGTTGCGCCCAACCCAAAGCGCAACCGCCACCAGTAGCAGCACCGCCAACCCGCCGGCCGTCAGGGCCATGGCCGGAAACCCTATCGCCGCATACACCACCCCGCTTAACAGCGAGGCAAGCGCGGAGGCAAGGCCCACGAGCAAATCGTTCAAGCCCTGGGCGCGTGCTCGCTCGGCGGGGGAGAGCTGGTCTGCCAGAAGGGCGGAGCCGCCGACGAAGCACAAGTTCCAACCGAGGCCCAGCAGAAAGAGGGACAAGGCGAGGGGCACCAATTCGGGCGAGAGCGTCGCGCTCCAGCACGCCACGACAAGCAACCCCGAACCCAGGAGGATGGTTGGTCCGCGCCCCCAGCGGTCGGCCAGAGCGCCCGAGATGATTGAAAAAGCGAACATGCCCACGGTGTGGGCGGAGATCACCGCCGAAACGTGGCCGAGCGAGTGATCATGCGAGCGCATGTGCAGCGCGGTGATCACCATGATCGCGACCATGATCATCTGGGCGAAGACCATCGCCAGCATGGCGACCTGCGCCGCGGGCTGGCGCAGAATTGCCCGCATCGGCCGCGCGTCTGCGGAGACCGCTCGACCTCCCGGAAAGTCCTTGGCGACCTGGCGCCCGATCTCGCGCGGATCGGGGCGCAGCCAAACGAAGATAACTCCCGCTGCGAGCAGCAACATGATCAGGCTTACGGCGTAGGGCCCGGCCAGTGCATCAAACCCAGCCAGGAGTACAAGAGCGCCGGAGGGCGCAACCAGCAGCGGCCCGGCGATCGCCCCAACAGTGCCGCCGATGACAACGTAGGAGATGGCGCGCCCGCGCTGATGAGGCGGATGCACCTCGGCCGCAGCAAAGCGTCCCAGCCCAAGCGCGGCGTTCGCCAGGCCCATCAGCCCCATTCCGCCGAGGAACACCAACATGCCGCCGCCACCGATAGCGCCAAATGCCACACCTGAGCCGATGACCCCGATGAGGAGCCCCAACGTCAATCCGTTTCGGCGCCCGATACGGTCCATGAGCAGGCTCCACAACGGAGCGGCAAGCGCGCCGCCCAGCAGATTCACTGCCGAGGGCAGGCCGGCGTAGGCGGCGCTGCCGCCCAGGCGGGCACCCAGAATCGAACTTAACGTGGCGGCTGAAATGAATGAAGCCGATCCAAGGCTCTGTGCGGCGAATAGGGTCCAGGTGATCTTGCGTGCGGTGCGAGCCAGGGAATCCATGAACGTCCTCGATAGACAACGACCTCAATCGGATTGAAACACTCCGATTATAAACCCGGGGGTCGACGAACTCCGCCAGGTGCGAAAGCTTCTGATGACTGATCGTCAGGGGATCGCCGGCAGGCGGTCGTTTGTCCGGCGCACTTTCGCACAACGGGGGAGGCCGCCGCTTCGCCCGGGACGACCGAAGGCAACCTGCTCTCGCTCGTCACGCGCGGCGGAGGTACTTGCCCGCGCCATCTCGCGAGCCGGCGAACCGCCCACGCAACTCCTCCGGCATGAGCGCGGCGAGCTCGTACATCAGCTCGTTGAGCATCTGTTCGCGCGCTTCACGCGTGGGTCGCGCGCCGCGGGGCTCGAGCCGCAGCGGCCGGCCCACAACCAGGCGAAAGTCGGTGCGGCGCAGCCGGCGCAGATTCTCTTTGTAGTGTTCGCCGCCCACGTAGGCGATCGGGAGAAGCGGGGCACCGCTATGCAGGGCGAGGGTCACCACGCCGGCATGCGCGGCCTGCAAGCGGCCATGCCCGCTGCGCGTTCCCTCTGGTGAGATGATCAGGATGTGACCCCGGTGCAAGAGCTCGATGCCCGCGCGCAGCGCGGCGATATCCGGTTCGCCGCGGTGCAACGGAATCGACTCGCACGCGTCGAGCACCCAGCCCAGCAAGCGGTTCTTCCACCGGTCCGCATAGACCAGCCCGTGGATTGGGCGTGGATGCAACCGGGTGTAGATGATGGGGATCTCGAGAACATTAACGTGGTTGGTATAGATGATGAGCGGTCCGCGCAGTGGAACGCGCGCGAGCTGCGAATCGTCGATGCGGCTGATGAGCGAGGTCAGGCTGCGAAAGAAGAGGACGACCAAACGCTGGCGCAGCTTCATGCGGTCCGGCCCGGTTCGGCACTGACCACGTCCAGTTCGCGCGGCAGAAGCTCGATGTCGAGCCGCGCCCCGTCTTCGCAGATGATCTCGCCGTCGGTCTGGGCGGGCAGCACGCCCCGCTCGGCGATGATGGCAATGCGCCGCGCGCGGCTCATGGTGATCTCGGGTTGCGTGGCCTGCGTGCCGCGCAGGAAGTGGGGGATCATCCCCAAGATGCGCAGGCGGCCCACCTCATGCGCGATGCACAAGTCGAAAAGGCCGTCGTCGGGCAGCGACTCGGGCGCCATCCAGAACCCGCCGCCCAGTCGCCGCCCGTTCATCACCGAGACAAGCAGCACCGGCTGGGTCAGGCTGCGGTCATCCATTTCGATGCGAACCAACGGGCCTCTGTAATACAGGAAGATGGTGCGCATCACGGCGATGAAGAAGCTGACAAACCCGCCGTAACGCGGCAGCTTCATCACCTCGATCGTGGTGATGGCGTCGAAGCCGACCCCGACGCAGTTTCCGAAGAAGCGCCCCTCGGGGAAGATGCCGCCTGTCACCCGCCCAATGTCGATCGGCCGCAGAAAGCCGGCGGCGAGCGTATCGCACGCGGCGCTCAAATCCTTCGGCACGCCGACCGTATGGGCAAAGTCGTTTCCGCGGCCGATGCCGAGGATGCCGAGCGCAGAGGTCGTGCCGCGTTTGCGTTTGGCCTGCATCAGGCCGTTGATCACCTCATTGGACGTGCCGTCACCGCCGGCCGCCACCACCACGCCTGCGCCGGCGAGCGCCGCCTCGCGCGCCAAATCAATGGCGTGGCCGCGACGCTGGGTGCGCACCAGGTCGAACTCAAGGCCGATGTGGCGGCAGAGCGCTTCCACCCGAGGGATGGCGCGCGCGGCCGCCCCGTGCCCGGCCGCCGGGTTGGCGATGATGAAATACCGTTTGGGCGACATCTCAACACCTCCGCTGAGAGGGTAGATTCTATTCGATTATGAAAACGAGGGAGCAACCGTCGAGGAGACCCGCAGGAGGGCGCAGCATGCCTTACCGAGTCCCGCGAGCGCACGTTAAGCGCTCGGCTTGCCGCGTCGGTGCGAGCCGAACCGGGAGTCCGCGTTGTTGTGGCCTGCTCCTTTGCAGGGAGGCGGGGCCCGGAGACTCATCCCTGGACGAGTCTCCACCAGGAAGAGCTCCAAGATTTCTACGTCGCCTGCTCCTCGGAATGACAGGAGTGAGGTATCTGCGCGCCTCCGGACTGACGAGGAAGTCCTTGTGGGGGCATGCCATGGTGTGCCCCAACGATTCACTAACAGTGACGCCAATGAGGATCAGCAGCCAACATCATCGGTCGCAGGGTAAGCCATCCCGCTACGGTCGCACCCAATCGAGCAGGAAGAGGATGCCCGACGGCAGCGCGGTTGGCATGGGTTCAACCTCGAAGGAGGTCATGCTCACCAGGCTCGGCTCAGGCTGGCCGGAGGCTGTTGCTTCAAGAAATGCCAACGACTGCGAATCCGGATTCCACACCGGTGAGCTGCCGGCAGCAAGATACTTCTCTTGGCTGCCATCTGCGCGAACGACCCACAGGTTCGGCAAGCGGCCGCTGGCAGGCGGCTCACCAAACGTGACGAAAGCCAGCCACTGACCATCCGGGCTCCAGGCTAGGTCGCTCGGGAACTCACCCCCGGCCGTGGAGGTGTATCGGTGGATGAGCTGCCCATCCTTTGCCTGCAGATCGAACAGAGCCACGGCGAGGTCGCTCGACCCATTGCCGTCGAAATCACCGCTCACCCTCCATGCCAGTGCTCGGCCGTCGGGAGAGAAGGCGGGCTGGATCAGTGCTTCCACGCGGAGGCCGTAGGTTGCGGGATCAAATGGCTCTGGCGCGTGGCCGACGCGGGCCATCCAGCCGGTGGGCTGGTACGCGCCATAGGCCAAAAACTCTCCATCGGGTGAGAGCGCGCGCGGGCCGCCATTCTGTTCATCGAGGATCGTGTAGCCTGTGCCATCCACGCCAATCAGCGTGGGCAGGGCCCGGCTCGCCATGCAGCATTCGACGCCGGAGCTGAATACGACCGCATCCTTGCGGCCCGGCCACCATTGAGGGTCTTCTTCATACCGGTCGGCCGTGTTTGTGAGATTGCGCTGTTCGCCGTTGGCTAGATCCATGGTCCAGATGTCATCG
>JBGOXY010000101.1:0-8072 GCA_041479415.1 Anaerolineae bacterium | reverse complement strand
TTCGCTGAGGCGCTCGGGCTGAGCCCAGCAGGTGGTTGACCGCCGGCACACAGCCGGGTGAATTAGCCTTGGATCGGAGCGAGAAGAACCGCGGATCGAGGCGGAAGAGCGAACTCGGCAACCGGCTCACTCAGGGGGAGGATCCTGCCGCTCAATTCGTCGCGGCATGCGCGCGAAGAGGGCCATCCAACATCCGAACGCACCAGGTGCAGCGTGCGTTGTCCGTCGCCAAGATTGACCAGTAAGACCAAGGCTTTCTCGCCAAACTCGCGCACCAGCGCCAGGCACGACTCGGCCGGCTCCACAGTCAGCACGCGCAAGCTCCCCTCACGCAGCACGCGATGCTTCTTGCGCAGCGCAATCAGCCGCTGCACGTGGCGCCGCAAGTCAACATCCCAGTGCGCCGTATCCCACGGGAAGGCACGCCGATTGTCGGGATCCTTATCGCCCTCGAGCCCAATCTCGTCGCCGTAATACAGGCCCGGTGCACCGGGGAAGAAGAACTGCAGGGTGAAGGCCAACAGTTCGAGCGGACGGTCGCCGCGCAATACCGTGCGTAGGCGCGGCACATCATGCGTGCCGAGCGTGACGTAGTGCGCCAGGTTGGCTTGGCCGGGGTAGGCGGCCAGGATCTCCATCAGCCGCGCGCCGAAAGCGACCGCGCCGAGCGTCTTCTTACCGAGCAGGTTGAGGCAGGCTTCGCGAAACGGATAGTGGATCAGCCCGTCAAAGACCGCCGGCCCGACCCACTGCGGGGCGACCTCCCAGATTTCCCCGACCAGGTACGCATCCGGGTTGGCACGCTTCACCCGTTCGCGGAATTCCCCCCAGAAACTCATATCATCGATCTCGTTGGGAACATCCAGGCGCCACCCGTCGATGCCCTGCTCGATCCAGTACGCCGCCACGTCGAGCAGGTAACGGCGGGTAGCCGGGTTCCGCACGTTGAATTTGGGCAGGCTCTTGAAGCGCCACCACGCCTGATAATTGTGCGCTTCACCCGGGCCGTAGGCATCCAGCGGGAAGCGCTGGATGTGGAACCATTCGCGGTAGGGTGAGTCGGCCTCGTTCTCGAGCACGTCACTGAAGGCGAAAAACCCGCGTCCACAATGGTTGAACACGCCATCCAGAATCAGCCGCATACCGCGCCCGTGGGCGGCTTCCAGCAATTGACGGAAGTCGCCCGCCGAACCCAGCTTCGGGTCGAAACGGAAGTAATCGGTTGTGTTGTAGCGATGGTTCGAGGGTGAAAGAAAGACCGGATTGAAATAGAGCGCGTTGACGCCCAGGTCGGCCAGGTAATCCAGATGGCCGGTCACACCGGCGAAATCGCCGCCCTGGAACCCGCGCAGCGTGGGTGCCGCCCCCCAGGGCAGCACGTTCGGAGGATCGAGTGCCGGATTGCCATTGGCGAACCGGTCGGGGAAGATCTGGTAGAAGACCGCCTCGCTGATCCAGGAAGGGGAGGTCATGCGCCTGTGGCCTCTTGCGCCTCCGGCGGCCAGCCGCCGATCCGCTTCAGCCCTCCGCGCAATAACCCCTGCTCGTGTTCCGAAAGGACCTGCAGGCGCAGGGTCAGCGTTTCCGCCTTGCCGGGCCCAAGGTCGAACTCGAAACGTTGAATCACCTCGACTGCCAGAAGCCCGGGAGTGAAGGCGGGCGGCTCAGACGAGGCGCGCGAGGCCCGGGATAGGATTGCCGTTCCGCTGAGCATGTTGTGTACGCCAGGCTGTGGGCCGCCGGCCACGACCGGCGCGAGCATATCGGGCGAGGCGGCCAGCAAGCGATGCCCGTCGGGCGCAATCTCCGATACGATCTCCAGCCGCACCCGGCGTGGCTCATGGTGCGCGTTGTGAAAGCGGTAGTTGACGCGCAACCCGTCGGGCGCTAGGCGTACGTTCTTGGTCATCTCCAGCCGGTAGCCGAAGAATCGCAAGAAGGTGACTCCTCCCTCTTCCAACCGAAAATCGAGTTCCGGATCGGCGGGCAGCACCGGTTGATCATCCAGCCGCACGAAGTCGTTCAGCGCGCGGCGGCGCACCGGGCGCCCAACCTGCTGAGGCGCGCCGGCTGGCAACGGCCAATAAGGAAGCAGCGGGCCGAGTTCCGCTGTGAGTCCATCGGGCAAGAATGACCCGCGCCGGCCGGGGGCGGTCTCCTGCTGAGGCAGGGGTTGGTCCCACGGGGGCAGTTCGCTCCAGGCTGGCAGGGAGGCAACCCCCTGCATGAGCGTCACGTCGGTGCGATAGCGGCCCTCAGGCACCGCCCACGGGTTGCCCACGTGTTGCGCCCCGTCGACCAGATCGAACCAGTACACGACCCGCCCGCCGAAGTGGCTGAGCACGATCAGGTGGCGGTGATCCTCGAGCAGGATCTCATCCTCACCGTCACCCGTGACGTCTTCGATCGAGGCGCGCGCCGGCGCGCCCGGTTGGCGCTGCCCCTCCGCAATCTCTGCCGCGCGAGCCAAAGCGAAGGTCGCAGCCACGCCTTCCCACTCCGGACGCCCCCGCCCGCCCTGCCCCGGCTGCCCAAAGCGATACTGATGCAGGCAGAATGTGCGAATGGCCGAACGGTACAAAGCGGCGCAGGCCTCCGGAAGAGACTCGGGTGGCGGCGCCGCCCAGCCGGGATCGGCCCAGGCCGACCCGATTGCGGTCAGCCGGTTGCGAACGGCGTTGTGCAAGCGGCGAAAATGGATGACCGTCGGCGAGCGGCGCATGTAGTCGGACCAGTCGGCGAATGGCTGTGCCTCGTGCGCCGGTTCGAGGGCCGCTGCGCGATCGAGTGCCGCGCCCCATCCCTCCAGCGACCCCTCGATGAAGAGCGTCGGTTCGGCGAGGTTCTCGAGCCCGACGAGCTCGACGTCGGCGCGCCGCTCGAGCTGCGCCAGGACTTGGTCCATGCCTTCCCAATCGGCCCGCGGGTCAAGTCCATTCTGGTACGCCCATACTCCGAACGCGTCGGCGTCCAGCGCGAGCAGTGGCAGTAGCTCGCGGGTGCGCGGCAAGGCGGCAAGTTCGTCGAGCCCGCGCTCGAGCAGCTCCGGGCGGCGGTACCATGCCGCCCCACACAGACGCGCAGCCAACGACTCCTCGGCCCACAGCAGACCAAGCGCATGGTCGCCATGCCGTAGGCCGTAGACGAGGGGCAGCGCCACGCCGGCCTGGCGCAGCATGCGGCCCTCCACAATCGTGGCCACGTACCCGCTCGCCGCAAGAAGCGGCGCCATCATGGGCGAGAAGGCGCCTCCGGGGTTGGCAAAGACCGTGGGCGTCGCGCCGAACTCCTCCAGCATCAGCGCCCGGTGTAGCGCAAGCTGCTGAGCGTTGTCCCATCCGTCGCATGCGGACAGCAGATTGCCAGCGTAGGTGCTGCCCAGCAGTGTCAATTGCCCGGCCCGGACCCCAGCCCGCACGCTCTCCAGCGTTCCCGGGTCGAGCCAGTGCAGCGCGGGGAGGAGAGCCCCACCTAGACTGAGATTGAATTTGAGGTTGGGGTGGCGTCCCAGCACTTCAACGAGGCCGCGGTAGCCTCGCCGGCTGGCTGTGCCCGCGCGCTCGGCCAAGGGTTGGCTGAAGTGGAAACACACCGCCAGGCGAAGTGTCATTGCACGTGGTCAACGGGAGAAAGGAACAGAGTGGGGGTCATCCAATCGCGGCCCAAGCGACGAGATTATACCCGAGGGCTCAGGCGGGGCTCAGACCGATCGCCCTCTGCATCGGTTCAGCCCTCGTCCCCTAGTGGCCGGGGCGACTCTCGGAAGGGTAGAATGAACTCAGGGGAGACCGGGCCCTTTATGCAGACTCCAGCCGACACCTGGCATTTGATCCTCACCCCGCCTCTGCCGGGCGCAATGAACATGGCCATTGATGAGGCGCTGGTCGAGGCGGTTGAGGCGGGCACACACCCGCCGACGGTGCGCCTGTACGCGTGGTCACCGCCATGCCTTTCGCTCGGCCATGCGCAACCGGCGGCGGATGCCAACCCGGATGCGCTGCACCACCTGGGTTGGGATCTTGTGCGGCGAGCCACCGGCGGCCGGGCCATTCTTCACACCGACGAATTGACCTACGCCGTCGTGGCTCCCGAAACCCATCCGCTCATGATGGGCGGCGTGCTGCCCAGTTACCGCCGCCTGAGCCGCGGGTTGGCGGCCGGGCTGCGCGCGCTCGGCGCACAGGTGGAGGCGGATGCCGAATACCCCGCCGAACCCACGCTCGGGCCGGTGTGTTTTGAAGTGCCTTCCAACTACGAGATCACTAGCGGCGGGCGAAAGCTGATGGGCAGCGCCCAATGGCGCCGGCGCGGGGTCGTCCTGCAACATGGCTCGCTGCCGCTCACGGGCGATATCGCCCGCATCGTGCACGCCCTGCGTATCACCCACGGCACGCCGTCCGAGATCGAGGCCCGCGTCCGGGCCCGGGCCCTGACGCTGAACGAAGCCCTCGGCCGAGAAGTGGAATGGAGCGAGGCGGCGCGCGCGCTGGCCGATGGCTTCGCCGCGGCGCTCCCCATGCGTTTCATCGAGGCCGGCCTTGGCGAGGCAGAACGCCGCCGGGCGGAGGCCCTGGCCGTGGAAAAGTACGCACACTCGGCTTGGACCTACCGTCTATAGTCCATCAGCAGGCGGCGCGTCTTCTCCCCAGCCGCGTTTGCCTCGCGCCGGAATCCAATCGCGCGTAGCCAGAGTACACGCCCGCAAGAGGTCCCGCGGCAGTGCGGACGGCACGCCTCACGGGTTGACCGCATGCAGGCAGCATGAGCACGCGTGCGGTTATGGCCGAGTGATTTCAATCAGAGAGTTGACGAGCGTCCGAGGCTGCTGCAGGCGCGCCGCTTACACTTCCTCGAACAGGGCGCCCGCCGTGTCTTCTACATCTCCGTCCTCGCCGGGCTCGACCGGGGGCAGCGCTTCGGCGGCGCGCGCCGACACGCCGTGCGTGGAGGGAGCGAAATCGTCGCCGCCTCCCGAGAGGACGAGCAGCACGCTGGCCACGGTCTTGCCGGCGTTCCGCCAGCGGTGGGAAAGATGCGCGGCGAAGAGCAGGCTGTCGCCTGGGTCCAGCAAAAAGACCTCTTGCTCGACGATGTATTCGATTTGGCCGCGCAGGCAGAAGATGAACTCGTGACCGCTATGCACCATTGGATGCGGGCCGCTGGTGGCGCCCGTCTCGAGCGTCAGCAGGAAGGGCTGCACACGGCCGAGGAAAACGTCGCCGCCCAGGCCTTCCCACAGCCCGCGCGGGAAGGGAACGCGCAGGCGTTGATCGGCTTTGCAGAAGACGACCGGCACCTGGCGCGGCTCTTCGCGGAAGAAGGCCGTCACCGGGATGCGCAGTGCATCCGAGAGACGGTACAGCGTAGAAACGCTGGGGGAGGTCTTGCCGCGTTCAATCAGGCTCAACGCATTTGCCGACATACCCGCCGCGCGAGCCAGCGCGCGCAATGAGTAGGCTCGTTCGGCGCGCAACTTGCGCAGCCGTTCGCCCACATCGACCGAAACCGCTGCCGTCGTGGTCATGGTTTCCTCGTCCGGCGAGTGAACGGGATCGCTTCCCTTGCGGGCGAGCGCCCCCGCGGGCGTACACAGACTATCTTCCCCTGAGTGGTCATGTATCATTCCAGTATATCATGGATGGCGCCCCGGCTGCCTCGAGGTGACGCTTCGGCCTCCGGCAGGTATAGAACCCGGTGGCTGGCCTCATATTGGAAGAGATGCGGCCGGCCATCACCTGCGGCGGGGCAGTAAGGCCCACGCGTCACACCCTCAAGCGACAAGGTATCGGCCACAAGCCAGGGCCAAGGTGGGCTGCGATCAAGATCTTGAAGATTTCCCTTGGTGCGTCGAAAAGACATACGCAGCCTTGGCCGGTTGCTTGTCCAACACTATCGCGAACGCGACTCGCCCACACCCAAGGCGCGCGATTCCGGTTTTCCCCTGTGATAGACTGAACCAATGTCCGCCCTCATTTCGCCGCAGGCTGCTTTGCCTCGCCGCTCAACGCTCTTCCTTGCCGCCATCCCAACGGCCTTGGTGGCCGCCTATGCCGTCTGGATACTCGCCGGCCGCTACGACCCCTTGGCCGAGGAGTATGTTTCCACCGGCCTGATGTTGCTGTTGTGCCTGGCAGCAACAATCCTAGGGCTGCGCGTGGTGCTGCAGCGCGACGGGCATCCGCGCCTGCGTCTCGGCTGGCTGCTCATCGTCGCGGCGCTGATTTCCTATGCGACGGCCGAGGCCATCTGGTTTGTTGAAGAAACGCTGAGCGGCTTGTCGCCCTTCCCCTCCTGGGCGGACCTTTTTTACCTGCTCTTCTATCCCCTGCTCATCGCCGGCGTGGCGTGCATGCCGTACGCTCCCGTCTCGCGCGTGCGGCGCATCGCGTTGTGGCTCGATCTGGGCATCGTCTTCTGCGTCGGCCTGATGTTCTTCTGGTTCTTCCTGCTCGAGCCGATCCAAACCAGCCACGCCGACGCTGCCACCGCGTTCCTGGCCATTGCCTACCCGCTGGCCGACTTGCTCCTCTTGGCCGCCCTGGTTTGGATGGTCGAACGGGACCTGGAGGCCGGCCGGCGCGGGATGCTGTTGCTCCTGGCGGGCAGCCTGCTGCTCTCGCTCCTTCCCGACAGTCTATTCGCCTACTTCGAGGTCCACGGCCTTGCGCACGAAGCGCCGCGCCTCAATCTCATCTGGTTGGTCTCGGTCTTGCTCATTGTTTTTGCGGCGGCCTGGCAGTCTCTCGTTCAACCGCGCCGGGCGGCTTGGAGCGAGGTGCGCCTAGGGCCGTTGGGTCGCTGGATGCGTTTTATCTTTCCCATCCTGGCCATCGGCATCGGGTATGGGCTTCTCGTCGCCATCGTGTACCGCATGCCTACGGCACCAGCCGGAGTCGTGGGCGTGGCCCAGCTCGGCCTCGCCCTGACGCTGCTGGTGATGGCGCGTCAGTTCCTGGCCATTCACGAGGCCACTCGCCTGTACGAGGTAGCACGTGGGCAGGCGATTCGCGATTCGCTGACGGGTGCCTTCAACCGGCGCTTCTTCGATGAGGTGCTCGATAGAGAGGTGGAGCGCGCCCACCGTTACACGCAGCCGCTCTCGGTGATCGTTCTCGACCTCAACGGGTTCAAGGCATTCAACGACAAGTACGGGCATCCGGCGGGCGATGAAGTGCTGCGAGAGGTGGCCCATAGCCTCACGGGAAGCGTGCGGTCGGCCGACGTCGTCGCCCGCTACGGAGGCGATGAATTCGGGCTTATTCTGCCTCAGGCCGATGCTCAGGCCGCGCAACGGGTGACCCAGCGGATCTGCACCGCAATCCACCTGGCGCAAGCTACGGTGCACGGCATTACGCTGAGTGCGGGAACGGCCACGCTTCGCGAGGGCATGACCGCGCGGGACCTGGTCGCGGAGGCAGACCGCGCCATGTACCTTCAGCGGGCCGAGCAGCGCGGCCAGGCCGTGGCTCGTCCCGCGGACCGGTAGCACACGCTCAAGGCACTTCGCCTCGCCCTCAGAGGTCAGCCCTTGATCTGGAAGAAGCACTACTGGATGCCACCTGAGCACGGCACGTGGTTCATGTGGATCGGCCCCCTGCTCACAGGAATGCTGGCTGCCCGTCGTGTCAACCTTGACCTGATCGGGTTCACCGTGCTTCTCCTCTCCGCCTTCCTGGCGCGACAGCCCATGATGATCGTCTTCAAGGCCCTGGTCGGGCGACGTTCGCGCGCCGATGTACGCCCAGCCAGTGTGGTGATGGCAACCTTAGGCGGGCTGGCTATTGCGCTGCTGGTATTGATGCTGGCGCGTGGCCATGCCTACCTGGCATGGCTAGGGTTGGCGGCGCTGCCAGTTTTGGCCTGGCAGCTTTCGCTGGTGGCTAAGCGAGAGGAACGCCAGATGGGGATTAAGCTCGTGGGCGCGGGCGTGCTCGCGCTTGCGGCGCCGGCGGCCTATTGGGTGGCGCTGGGGGAGGCGCGCACCGCGGGCTGGGGGCTCTGGGCGCTTGCATGGCTGTACGCTGCAGCGTCGATTGTCTTCATCTATCTGCGGCTCGACCAGCGGCGCTGGA
>JBGOXY010000100.1:0-8137 GCA_041479415.1 Anaerolineae bacterium | reverse complement strand
CTCGAGAGCCGCTACAGCGTGCTGCGCAAACTCGGGCGTGGCGGGATGAGCGCCGTCTATCAGGCGCGCGACCTGCGCTTCCCCAACATTACCCGCCTGGTCGCGGTGAAGGAGCTTCTCCACTCGAGCCATGATGCCGCCATGCTGGAGGCCGTGCTTTCGAGCTTTGAACGTGAAGCCAACCTGCTGGCCACGCTTACTCACCCGGCCATTCCGCGCATCTACGATTACTTCACCATCGGCGAGCGCTCCTTCCTGGTGATGGAGTACATCACCGGCAGGGATCTGGAGGGCATCCTCGAAGAGGCACCGGACGGCCTGCCGGTTGAGAAGGTTGTCGGATGGAGCATCGAGCTGTGCGATGTTCTCCACTACCTGCACAATCACACGCCGCCGATCATCTTCCGCGACATGAAGCCCTCCAATGTCATGATCGATGAGAACGGCATCCTGCGTCTGGTGGATTTCGGGATCGCCAAGCTTTTCGCACCCGACCACAAGGGCACGATGATCGGCACCGAAGGTTACTCACCGCCCGAGCAATACCGCGGCGAGGCCGGTCCGCTTTCCGATGTTTACGCCCTGGGCGCCACGCTCCACCACCTGCTCACGCGGCGCGACCCGCGCCTCGAACCTCCCTTCACCTGGGGCGACCGGCCCATCCCTCAGCTTCGGCCGGAGGTCCCACCCGCGGTCGTGGCGGTGGTGGAGAAGGCTTTGGCCTACGACCCCAAGGCGCGCTTTGCGGATGCGCACTCGATGGGCGAGGCACTCGCCCAATCGATCAACACGACTGTCGCGGTGTTTGCGGCCCCCCAGCCCGTGGTGGAGGCCCCAGGTCGCTCGAGCATCGCCGACCAGCCCGGCGCCCCCAAGGTGGAATGGGTTTTCAAGTGCGAAGATGAGGTGCGCGGCACGCCTCTCCTGGCGCGCGACTTGCTGCTGGTCGGCGCTTACGATAACAACCTGTATGCGCTCAACGCCGAGCGTGGGGAGTTTCAGTGGAAATACCCCACCGAGGGCGGCATCCCCGGGCGGCCAGAGGTCGGCGACGACACAGTTTTCGTCGGCTCGGAAGACAAACGCCTGCACGCCGTCAGCCTGCAGACTGGGCGCATGATGTGGACGTATTACACCGAGCGCCCGATCCGCGCCTCGCCGCGGGTGGCGGTGGAGCACGTCTTCATCGGCTCCGACGATGGAGCCCTGCATGCGGTCCAGGCACTTACCGGCCGGCGGGTCTGGAAGTGCGATACCGGAGCGCCGGTTCGCTCGACAGCTCTTGTGGTGGGTGACCGCATTTACTTCGGCAGCGACTCGGGTGACGTTTATGCGCTCAGTTTGCGCGGCGAGATCAAGTGGCAGTTTCATGCTAAACGGGCGGTACTCTCCTCGCCGGCTGAAGCCGACGGCATGGTCCTGTTCGGTTCGGTGGACTGGGTCTTGTACGCCGTGGATTCGACCTCCGGCTGGGTCATCTGGCGCTTCCGCACCGGGCATTCGATTGTCTCCTCGCCGGCCATTGCCGAAGGCGTGGTGGTCTTCGGCTCCGCCGACGGGCGGATATACGCGGCCGACTTGCGCAGCAGCCGCGAGCGCTGGCGCTTCGAGACGGAAGACCAGGTCACCGGGACGCCACTTATTCACAAGGGACTTGTCTATTGCGGCTCGGTCGACGGCTATCTATACTGTTTAGAGTTGGCCAGCGGCCGCCTGCGATGGAAATTCAAGAGCGGCGGTCCCATCACGGGTGCACCCGCGGCCAATGAGACCAGTGTCTTTTTCGGTTCGAGCGACCACACAATCTACGCATTGTCAGCCAATGTCTAAACCAGCCGAGGCCTCATCCTTGTCTCCCGACACTCCACCCCCCTCCGCCGACGCCCCCGGGTCCGAGAAGACGGCGGCCCTCTCGAGCGGACCGCCGATCTTCCACGTGGGCATCGGCCACGACGTCGGCCGTGTACGCACGGCCAACGAGGATTCGCTCATCGCGCTCACCGGGCTGCAGCAGGCCGACAGCACCCTGCCCTATTTCGGCTTGTTCATTGTGGCCGACGGTATGGGCGGGCACGAGCTGGGCGAGCGTGCCAGCCGCTTGGCCGCGCAAACCTTCGCCCGCCATGTGCTGACCCACTTCACCACACTCTGGCTCGGCGGATCGGGCGGCGAGGAGCAGTTATCCATCCAGGAGATACTGGAAGGGGCAATGATCGCGGCCAACCAGTCGGTGCTGCGCCACTTCCCGGGCAGCGGCACGACCCTCACCGCGGCGCTGATGTTCTCCAGCCAGTTGTTCCTAGCCCACGTTGGCGACAGCCGCGCTTACATGGTGGGGTCGGAGATCAAGCAGGTCACCCGCGACCACTCGCTGGTGCAGCGTTTGATCGACATCGGCCAGATCACCCCGGATGAAGCAACCCGCTTCGCTCAGCGCAATGTCTTGCTGCGCGCCATCGGGCAGACCGACGAACTCGAGCCGGAGTTCCTGACCCTGCCCTGGGAGCCGGGGGCGCGCCTGATGTTGTGCTCCGACGGCCTGTGGGGCCCGGTGGACGATGCGCGCATCCAGGAGACGATGGCCAACAGCGACACACCGCAAGCGGCGTGCGATGCGCTGGTGCAACTGGCCAACGCCGCCGGCGGACCCGACAATATCTCTGTCATTTGCGTGGAGCTGGCAGGCCTGCGATGACCAGCGCTGCCCCGGCCGAGCCGTTCGTCGTCGACCTCAACCACAGTCGGACTGCGCTGCAAGTGCACACCGAGGCGCAGGTCCTCTACACGCACATCGCGGTCCGCCCGCCGGCGCGCGACGACGCGGTGCCCGCCCCACCACTGAACATGTGCCTGGTGCTCGACCGGTCGACCTCCATGACCGGCGAGCGCCTGGATACCGCCCGCTCGTCGGCGGTCGAAGTCATCCGCCTGCTTCGCCCGCAAGACCGATTCGGCCTGGTGACTTTCAGCGACAAGGCCGAACTCCTCATCCCCTCCGACGCCCACCTCTCTCCGACCGCGGCCAACAGCCGCCTCTCGGAAATCCAGACCAGCGGTGCCACCGAGATTCTCAAGGGGCTACGGGCCGGCATGGAAGAGGTGCGTCGTGGGGCGGTCGGCGGAACCATAGACCACCTGATTCTGATCACCGACGGCCGCACCTATGGCGATGAGCAGGCATGCATGGACCTGGCCGACGAAGCCGCGCTCGAAGGTATCGAGATTACGGCCATCGGGGTGGGTGAAGCGTGGAACGATATCTTCCTGGATGCATTGGCCGCCAAGACGGGCGGCCAAGCGGTCTACATCGAAAACATCTCCACCCTGAACCGGATGCTCAAACAGAAGTTCCGCGAACTCGGGCTGGTCTACGCCGACCAGATATCGTTGGTTATCGACACTGCGCCGGGCGTCATGCTACAGTCGTCCTTCCGCACCTCGCCCGCGCCCACGCCGCTGCCAGGGGGGACGACGCTGCGGCTGGGTTCGCTCTTCAGCGGCACGAGTTTGTCGCTGTTGTTGCAGTTCGTCATTTCCACCATCCCCGAGCCGCTGGCTTCCTTCGAGGTGTGCACGATGCATTTTGGCGCGCATCTGGCGCAGACCAACATGCACCTCAAGTCCTCGTTGGCACTGTCATTCCCGGTGCTCAAAGAGGCCGCACCCGCGCCGATCTCGGGGCAGTTGCTCACCGCGGCACGCAGCGTGAACCTGTATCATTTGCAGGAGAAGGCGCTGGCCGACGCACGTTCGGGTGACTCCGAACTCGGCACGCGGCGGCTCAACCGTCTGGCGACCCAGCTGTTGGAGATCGGGCAAGGAGAACTTGCGCAGTCGGTGATCGCCGAGGCCGAAGCGTTGGCCCAGGATCACAAGCTGACCGAGCGCGGGCAAAAGCGAGTGAAGTACGGGACGCGCGCGCTGCTCGAAGCGCACGCGGAGGGGCCGCGATGATCACCTGCCAGCGCTGCAAAGCCTCCCTCTTTTTGGGCACGCTCTTCTGCCCCGAGTGCGGGTTGATGGTGGATGAGGACGCCGCCTCACCGACCGTCTCCTTGCCGGTCGACGAGGTCGAAGAAATCACCACCAAGCCTCGCCAAACGCAGGGCCCGGCGATGCTCACCCGGCAGGATGCGATCGCGGTGCGGGTGATGGGCAGTACGGTTGCAATTCCGCTGCGCGGCCAGCAGGACTACATTCTGGGCCGGGCGGAACCGACCCAGGCCATCCTGCCAGATATCGACCTCAACCGCTACGGTGCCCACGAGAAGGGCGTCTCACGGCTGCACTGCCACCTGCGCTACGAGGGGGATTCGCTTATGGTGGTAGACCTGGGGAGTGCCAACGGCACCTTCCTCAACGGCACGCGTTTGACCCCCGAGAGACCCATGCCCCTCAGTGAGAACGATACGATCAGCCTGGGCAGCCTCAAGGTCCAGGTGTTCCGCAAGGTCTAGCCCCGGAGGCGCGGATGTCGATCACCGTGCTGGTGCATCTGGTCAACGAGGAGGCGGTGATGGCGGAGATGGACGACATGCCGCCTGCCACGGCCACCTTCCTCACCGTCCATCACCCGCGCCGGCGCGACGGAAAGGACCTGCCCTACTTGCAGGAGAACGTCTCCACCGTGATTTGGGCCGCCAGCCGGGTCGCCTTCATCGAGGTGCTGCCGGGCGAGGCCGAGGAGCGGCTGGTGACGTTTGTGCGCGAGTAGCACGATGCCTCCAACTCCGCGCCGGCGCATCTTGGTGGTCGATGACGAACCGCGCATGGTTCGCTTCATCCGCCTGAACCTGGAGCACGACGGCTTCCAGGTTTCGGAGGCGCAGAACGGCACGCAGGCGCTCGAGCGGCTGCGCAACGACCTGCCCGACCTGGTGCTGCTGGACGTGATGCTGCCCGACATGGACGGCTTCGAAGTGCTGGGAATGATGCGCGAGTTCTCCAACGTGCCGGTCATCATGGTCACAGCCAAGGGCGAGGAGAACGAGCGCGTGCGCGGCCTCGAGATGGGTGCCGACGATTACGTCACCAAACCTTTCAGCCCGCGCGAACTCGTCAGCCGCATCCGCGCCGTGTTGCGCCGGCTGGAGAGCCCGCAGCTCGGCGCGACCGGCCCGCTGGTCATTGACGACCGGTTGCGCCTGGATTTCGACCGGCGCGAAGTGTGGGTCGAGGGGAAGCTGGTGCGCTTGCGTCCGACCGAATTCCGCTTGCTGTATCATTTGGTGCAGAACGCGGGTTGGGTGGTGCCCCACGACCAGCTGCTGGCCAAAGTGTGGGGGTATGAATACCGCGGCGAGACGCATTACCTGCGCCTGTACATCAACTATCTGCGGCAGAAGCTCGAAAAGGATCCCCCCCACCCGGTCTACATTCTCACCGAGCACGGTGTGGGATACCGGTTTTTCGATTTCCGTCGCGTGGACAGCGCCGCGGCACCTCCGGCTGAGAAGTGAGCAGGAATGACCCGACACGTCAAGGTGCTCGTGACTGGACCTTTTGGAGCGGGCAAATCGCGCCTGGTGAAGACCATTTCCGAAATCGAGGTCGTCTCCACCGAGCGGCGGTTGACTCGCGCGGGCGGTGACGGCAAGGACCATACCACCGTGGCCATGGATTACGGCCGGGTCACGCTGGGTGACACTGTGGTACACATGACCGGCACACCCGGCCAGGAGCGATTCGATTTCATGTGGGATATCCTCTCCGCGGAAACCGATGCGGTGCTGTTGGTTGTGGATTCGACCGCGCCCGAAAGCTTCGACGGTGCGCGCGAGCTTCTCGCGCGGTTTGCCGCGCTCCGAGTCCCCTTCATGGTGGCGGCCAACAAGCAGGACATCCCCGGGGCCGCCTCGCTGCGCACGGTGCAGCAGGCGGTGGCGCCCGGAGCGGAGGGCGCCGCATTGCCGTGCGTCGGTACGCGGGCGGCCTCCGTCCGTCAGGTGCTGGCGCGACTGATCGAGGAGGTCTAGCATGCAGACGTTGCGCCTCCTGGTCAAAAGCATGCGGCCGCGTCAGTGGCCGAAGAACATCTTCATCTTCGCCGCGCTCGGCTTCGACCGACAAATACTGCACCTGGATGCACTGTTGCGGACCACGGGCGGGTTCGTTCTGCTGTGCCTCGCGTCGGGCGTGGTCTATCTTATCAACGACGTCGCCGACCGCAACCAGGACCGGCTGCACCCCGATAAGCGCAAGCGGCCGATCGCCGCGGGCGAGATCTCGGTGGCTCTGGCGCTGGCCGTGTCGGCCGTGCTCGGCCCGCTCTGCGTCGCCCTGGCGTTCTTGTTGAACCCGACCCTCGGATGGCTTGTTTTCGGCTACTTGCTGCTCAACCTGGCCTATTCCTTGGCGCTCAAGCACGTGCCGATCGTCGATGCCTTGACGGTGGCCGCGGGGTTTGTCATCCGCGTGGCGGCCGGGGTGACCTTGATAAAGGTCGAACGGTTTTCGCCGTGGCTGTACGTATGCACGATCCTGCTCGCGCTGTACATCAGCTTCGGAAAGCGCCGCGCCGAGCTGGCGTTGTTGGTCGACGACGCCTCCAATCACCGCCGCGTGCTGGATGGGTACACCATCCCCTTGCTCGACAGCTACATTCAAATCGTGTCGGCGGCGACGATCGTCGCCTACTCGCTGTATACGTTTTCGGCGCCTAACTTGCCCGCCAATCATTCGATGATGCTGACCGTGCCCTTTGTGGTGTACAGCATCTTCCGCTACCTGTACCTCATCCAGGTGGAAAAGGCTGGCGGTGCGCCCGAGGAAATCGTCATGATGGATCGCCCGCTGCAGGCCGGCGTGGTGTTGTGGGCGGTCTCCGCCATGGGCATTCTCTACCTCCAACGATGAGTTGCTCGGCCACCGCGTGCGCCAAAGTCATCTTGTTCGGCGAGCACGCGGTCGTCTACGGGCGCCCGGCCGTGGCGCTTCCCCTGCCCGGCCTTCGCGCCCGCGCCGAATACCTGCCTGGAATCTCCCCCCTTTCGCTCGACGCGCCTGAGATCGGAGTGACCTCGCCCCTCGCGGCGCTGTCCGCTGGCCACCCGCTCAGGGAGACACTGCGAATTGTCTGCGAGCGGCTGGGCCTCGAAGTGCGCAAGGGCACGCTGCGCATCACCTCCGGAATCCCGGTGGCCTCCGGGCTCGGCTCCGGCGCGGCCGTGACCACAGCCATCGTGCGGGCATTGGCTTCCGCGCACGGCATCGACCTCGCTCCGGCACAGGTCTCGGCCATCGTTTTCGAGGCGGAAGCCGTCTATCACGGCACGCCTTCCGGCATAGACAACTCAGTCATCGCCCTCGAGCGACCGATTCTCTTCATCCGCGGCACACCGCCGCAACCGTTAGATCTCGGTGCCCCATTCGACCTAACGATCGCCGACAGCGGAGTGCGCAGCGAGACGCGCGTTGCTGTCGGGGCTGTGCGCGACGCGTGGCAACGGGATACGCCCACCTTCGAGCGCCTGTTCGATGAGATGGGGGCCTGCGCGAGTCAGTCGCTGAGGGCGCTGGCGGAAGGTGACTTGGCGCAGGTCGGCGTTCTGATGAACCGCAATCAGGACGTGCTCGAGAGGCTCGGGGTTTCCACCGCTGGGCTCGAGCGAATCGCGCACGCCGCGCGCCATGCCGGCGCGCTGGGTGCCAAACTCACGGGCGCGGGCAGGGGGGGGAACATCATTGCGCTGGGGGAGCCACACCTGGCCGCGGCCATTCGGGCCGCGTGTGAAGCCGCAGGGGCTCGGTGGGTACGCACAACGACCGTTCAACCATGACCACCCGCCACAACCCAGCCAATTCCAAAGCTCCAACACCGGCGCGAAGGACTGGCCCGGCGAAGACCCGCAAGGGCCTAAGCGGCATCTGGCTGACCGTGGCGCGCCTGCTCAGCCTGGCGGCCGTTGTCGGCATTACGCTCTACATCTTCTCGATTCGCGACCGCGCCGCGCAATTGGCGGTGTACGGCTACCCCGGTATCTTCCTGCTCTCGATTCTCGCCAACGCCACCCTTTTCTTGCCCGCGCCGGGCGTGGCATTCGTCTTCAGCATGGGAGCGGTGTTTCCCCCGTTGCCGGTGGCATTGGCGGCCGGGGCAGGCGCGGCGATAGGAGAACTTTCCGGATACTTGGCGGGG
>JBGOXY010000099.1:0-8284 GCA_041479415.1 Anaerolineae bacterium | reverse complement strand
AGGAAGAAGGCTATCGACAGCACCGCGCTGAAGGTTACCGACTGTGGCGGAAGGCCGAGCAGCGTGCTGCCGATGGCGAACACCATAGTGAAACCGGTGACATACAGGAGCAGGAAGCTGTACTCGATCAGGAGGCGGTTGGCGCGCACCTCCAGAGTGCCGAGTTGGCGCTTGTAGATGGCATAGGAATAGAAGGCGGGCAGCATCGGGATGGCAAACACGGCAATGTTCGGCCCGACGCTCTGGTAGGTCGAGGACCCGAGCAGGTTGGGGATGATGGCCACGGCCAGACCCGGCAGCATGCCGAGGATGATGCCGGTCAACATCAGCGCCAGTGCCGGGCGGTCGCCGGGCGGCGGGCGGCGCACGATGCGGTAGAAGAGAATGCCCAGGCTGCCGCCGACCGCGAGCACGAGGGCCAACCCATAGGCCGAATCCGGCAGCAGCCGGAAGAGCTCAGACAGTGCGAGCAACGAGGCGAGGGCGTAAACGGCGGGCAGCGCCGGCCGCACTTTAAACCTTGTTCGGATCGGGCTCGGAACAATAAGGTGGAAGCGCAGATACACCGGCGCCATGATCCAGGATGCCGCGTGCAAAACCTGTGATGCGCGAGCGACGGCCAGGTAGGAGACGACTCCAGTAGTCGCCCAGATGGCAGTCACGAAGTTGAAGAAGATCAACAACCGCCAGCGCTCGTCGTGTGGCCGCACCAAGAACAGCACCCCGGTTCCAACCAACCAGAAGGGAAGGAATATGAGAATGCCACTCAGCCGGCTCGCCCGTTGCTGAGCGGTGGCGCCGAGCAGCACCCAGCTGACTGTCTGCTCTCTGCCATTCCGCAGAATCCGGAGCTTGGCCGTCTCGCCCACGGCGTATCCCCAGAATGGAGGGGTCGTCCTTTGGTCGGTGAATTCCTGGTATGTGAGCGAGCCAATGGAGAGTATCCGATCCCCGGTCAGAATCTGCCCTGCGTTGTGACCGCACCATTCGGCGCGCGCGGTACAGGGCGGCACGGAGGCGACAATCCAATCCGGGCCTATCACAAGACCTGGATATGGCACCACGAATCCAGCTGAGATGGCATAGAAAAGGCAAATGCCCAGGACCGAGGTGGCGGCTGCGAGCTGCAAACTGATTGTCAGTGCGGGGCGGTTGAGGAATCGTAGTTTCATGTGAGCGTCATTTCGAGTTCGGGTGGAATCGCTGCGCCTGTCTTCTTGAGCAGGGCAATGATCGGCTGCGTTTGCGGGCCGAGAATCCCGAGCAGCGGTGCGCGGTCGATGAGCGTTGTCTGGTCGAGCGTCGTGCGTGCCGCCTGCACGCGTTGGACCACGTGATACGCACAGTAGCTGATGGCGCCTGAGCCCATGAGGATCGCTTGGGCCTCCGCCAACGCCTCTGCCCCGTTGGCTCCGTCCTGCAGTTCTCGAAATCGATCCCGTCGAGCGTGGTCGGCAGTGGCGGCAAAGAGGATCGCCAGGTTGGGGCGCTTCTCCAGCCAATCCGGGTTGGCCGGGGATTGCAGCGCGTCAGTCAGGTCGTCATAGATTTGGATGATCTCCCCGTTGAGCATGCCGAATTCCCCGAGCGAAGCGGCGGTCTCATGGGAGGCGCCGCCGGCCAGCGCGCCCATTTCCATCCCGGAACCGTAGAAAGGCGCGCTCTTGGCGCGCAGTGTCCGCCAATAATTCTCTTCACCTTCCAGATTCTGAACATCGAGATGCTGGCCGAAGGCCGTTCCCAGAGCCATGCGTGCCAGACAGGCGGCCACCGCCTGCTTCACGGCGAGGTCGAGGGCTGATCGGTGCACCAGGAGGTTGGCCGCGGCTTGCAGCGCGAAGGCAATGTTGGCCGTCCGCCCCTCGCCAATGCGCAGATGCAGTCCGCGCGGGTCGTGATCGAGCATGTCATCGACCAACGTGATGCTGAGTTGCATGCAGGTGAGGCAGGCCGCCACCGGTGCGGTGCGCTCGATATCCCCTCCAACCGCTCGGCAAGCCAGGAGCGGCCACTCCCAATCGCCGCGCGGGAGTGAGAGGCCGTACTCGTAGAACTCGCGCAGCTCTGGCCAGTTGTGGACTTCGGGCACATCGAGCACGAGGTCGCGGAGGGTGGCCAGGTTCATTTTCGCTTCCTTGGACGGGTCGGCGTGCCAGGGCGGAACCTATGCGTTAATCCTATCATCGCTTGAGCACAATGCGCAGCCCGAGCGGATTGAGCCGTGACGCGCGCAGCGCGCCGGCGGGCGCGCTGCACTAATCGGTCACCACAAGTGCGGTTCCTGTTTACCGAATCCGAGCGCGCGCCTACCACCAGCCGAACCACTGGCCCTGAGGCTCCCTCGTGGCTTTCACCACCTCCCGCGGATCTTCGAGCGAGGAAAGCGTGCGCAGGGATTCCACAAGCATGCCGGTCTCCTTCTCGGAGTGCAGCAGCTCATTGAACTCCTCAATTCTCATGGTCACTTGGTCTCACCCCCCTTCTGGGCATGGCTCCTCATGGGCATCCTGCACCTTGCCTCCAGATGCGAAGCCAACTCGACCTAGCAACGTGCGTGGCCTCCCAAAGATTGTATGTCGAGAATGGCTTGCAGGTCAAGCAGTGCGCGTTTGGCCTCCGTTTGTGTGCGCACGATCGCGCACGGCGTGCGGGCTCCGCAAGGATTCTGCCAACCGACGGCACGTCTTAGAATTTGAGTCCGAGGAAGGCGTCCACGACCTTGGGGTCGAAGTACTTGGCCGATTGTTCGCGAATGTACTCGCGGGCTTTGGTTTCCGGCCACGCCGGCCGGTATGGACGGTCTGAGCAGAGCGCATCGTAAACGTCAATCACTGCGAAAATGCGGGCCGCCAGCGGGATCTGATCGCCTTTCAGCATGCGCGGGTAACCGCTGCCATCCCAGTGCTCGTGATGGGCATAGGGGATATCGAGCGCTTGGCGCAGGAAGGCAATCGAGGAAAGGAAATCGTAGGCGAGGGTGGGGTGGCGGCGCATGATGCCCCATTCATCCTCGGTCAGCGGCCCGGGCTTGAGCAGGATGCTGTCGGGAATACCCATCTTGCCGATGTCGTGAATGAGTGCGCCGCGGCGAATCTGCTCCAATTGCCTCTCGCTCACACCCATGGCGCGTGAGAGACGCATGGCCAGTTCGGTGACGCGCTGCGTGTGGCCTTCAGTCTCGCGATCGCGCAAGTCCAGCGCTTTAGACCATCCCTCCAACGTTGCATCGTAGGCCAACACGAGGTCGACGTTGGTGCGCTGCAGCTTTTCGAACAGGGCCGCGTTATCGAGCGCCAGGGCGGCCTGTCCGGCGAGGGTCTGCAGGAACTCTATCCATTCCGGATCGGGGTCGAGCGCGGCGCGGTGGAAGATTTCCAGGACGCCCAGCGCCTGACCTTTGGAGACCAGCGGCACCGCGAAGTACGTCTGGAACCCTTCTCCGACGATGAGCGCCGCGCGGGTGAATCGCCGCGGGCCGTCGGACGGCGAGGACTTGGCGCCCAAATCGGCCACATGGACCAGCGCGCGATCGAGCACGGCCCGCCCCGCCAGGCCTTCGCCCAAACGCACGCGCGTCTTGGCCATGTTTCCGCCGCGGAACCCGTTGCCTGCGGCGTAGTGCAGGCTCTGACTGTGCGAATCCAGCAACAGCACGTCTGCGGCGCTCACGCCCAAGATGGTGGTCACTTGGTTGAGCAGGATTTCCAGACTCACGCGCAGATCGGTGGAGGCGCTGATGGCCATCTCGATCGAATGCAGCGCCATCAAGCGCTGCAGGCGCTGTTCGGTTTGCTCGTGTAGCGTCGCACGGTGAATCGCGTTCGCTGCAATGTCGCCCACCGCGATGAGGATGCGCACCTGCGACTCCGAGAAGCCATCGTCGTTGCCGGCCCACAGAGCGCCAAGGGTTGACCCCTGGGCCACGAGCGGGATGGCGGCCAGGGCCTTGGGCATCGCTCCCAGCCCGGGGGGCCAGGAGTATCCGGCCATTGTCCCCATGTCGTCGGTGATCATCGGCTGGCCCATCTGGATGACACGCCCGATGATGCCTTCGCCGGGACGCAGGCGCGTGGAAGAGATGGGCGACCACAAGCCTCGTGCGAGTTCGACGACGGTCTCGCCGGAATTGCGATCGCGCATGGCCAACGCCACTCCCCGCGCCTGGAGCAGCGAGGTCAGCTTGTCGAGAATGATGGGCACCATCTCGGCCCGTGCAGGCGCGGTGCGCAGCGCCGAAGAAACTTCGGCCAACGCGGCCAGTTCCTCTGCGCGCTTGCGCGATTCTCCGAACAGTCGTGCATTCTCGAGCGCCACGGCCGTCTGCGAGGCGAACACCTGCAGGCGGTCGGCGTGGGTTTGAGTGAAGGCATTGGGGTTGGCACTGGCCACGTTGATGAATCCGATGACCTCGCCCTTCACCCGTATGGGGGCCCCGGCATAAGCGCGGACCCAGTCGGTCTCGGGAGACTGCGGCCAGCCCGGGTAGGCATGCACATCGGGGATCGAGATCGGCAGCCCGGTTTGAACCTGGTAGCGCAGGTGGGGGGCCTCGCTGATCTTCAGGCGCCGCGTTCCCGACAGGTCGGCCAAGACGCTCTCGCGGAAGCCGCGCATGCGCACAACCTGGGCCTGCCCGCCCTCGATCAGCATGATGTCCGCCGCGTCGTGGGGCACTACCCGCCCAATTTCACCGAGCACGCGCTCGAGGACCTCGTCGTGGTTGAGAGTACTCGTCAGCACGGCCGCAGCATCGCGCAGCGCGTCCGAGAGGGCCGTCTGCTCACGGATGGCCGTTTCGGCGCGATGGCGCTCGGTGGTGTCGACATACGAGACGAGCACGCGTTGCAGGCTGGCGTCGCTGCCGGCCGCGACGGTCAGATGCAGATGCAGCAAGCGCGCCGCGCCGTCGGGGCCGGTGCTGAGGAACTCGCGCTCCATCGTGCGCTCGCCCTCGGCCAAGGTCACCAATTGCTCCCGGAACATGTCGAGACTGGCCGGCCCGAGGATACGGTCCAGGCTGCCCAGCAGTGACTCTTTATCGCGCGCGGGATAGAACTCCAGCGCGCGGCGGTTGAGGTCGAGGACTTTCACCAACGTCAGCGCGTGGGTCACGACCTCCGGATGTCGCTCGAGGTACGCGCGGACGTCACGGATGCCCGAGAGGCGCAGCCGGTCGAGGTAGGTGCGGACCTCGGAGAAATCCTCTTCCCACAATGCAATGGGGGAGTCGTCGAACAGGGTGCGGTAGCGAGCTTCGCTTTCGCGCAGCGCCGCCTCCGCCTTGCGTCGTTCGGTGATGTCGTCGATCAGGGCCATGGTGCCGGTGACGGCATTCCCGGCATCGCGCAACGGGGCCGTCGAGAGGCTGATTTCGATGGGCCGTCCGTCTTTGCGGACGCGTTGCAAGGCGATCCCCGTCAGATGTTCGCCGGCCACCACGCGCTCGATCAGCCTCTGGAATTCGGCTTCCTTGGCGGGCTGGACAAAGGGGACGGGGCGCCCCAGCACCTCGCTTTCACTCCAGCCAAAGATGCGCTCAGCGGCCGGGTTCCACAGCGTGACGCGCGCCTGACGGTCGAGGGCCAACAGCGCCAGCGGCGAGGCCTGGATCAGCGCCTGCAAAACTTCGCTGGTGGCCACCAGGCTGTCCTCGGCCCGCTTGCGATCGCTGACGTCGCGGGTCACGGCCAATATCGAATCGCGATTCTCGACACGAAACGCGGTCAGCCGGATTTCGACAGGCAGGTGTGTGCCATCCTTGCGGCGGTGGGTTCCCGAGAGCGTGCGCGGTCCGCCTGCGAAGACCTCGCGCCACATCTCGCGCATGGCCTGCTCATCGTAGTCGGTTTCAATATCGGCGATCCGCCGCGTCAGCAATTCCTCTCGCGAATACCCCAGAATGTGGCAGGCCTGCGGGTTCGCCTCGAGGATCCTTCCCTCAAGGTCGTGGACAAATATCGCTTCGGGGACGTGCTCAGCCAACAGCCGGAACCAGCGTTCGCTCTCGCGCACCGCACGCTCGGATTCGACCCGTGCGGTCACGTCGCAGAAAACGAGCGTAGCGCGAACATCGCCGCGTTCGGCGACGGCCAGCACCTCGCCCTCCACCAGGAGGCTCAACGCCGGTCCATCCGGCCGTTGTATCTCCACCTGATGTTGGTGAACGGCGCCCGTGGCGAAGAGTTCGCCGAGCAGGGGGCCGAGCGCCGCCTGATACGCGACGTCGGCACGTTCGGCGACTTCCCCGCTCGCTGCCCCTTCAGGCAGCGGGCGAAGCAGGTCGAACCACTTGCGATTGCCGGCAACGATGAGTCCCGCGTCGTTGACGATGACGCACGGTAGCGGCACCAGCTCAAGGCGCGCGATGTCGGAGGCTGAGGCAGCGGCCGGCGGGGTTGAAGCAGCGGAACGGCGGGCAGACGGCATGGTCTTCGGCTTGGCCTGTCTCAACCGGCTGGCGGCGTGTTGGTTTCGTCACCGCGGCGCGCCGACTTTTCGCGATACATCTCGGCATCGGCCTGTTTGAGCGCGTCGTTGAGGCGCTCGCCGCGCTCCGCCGTGGCGCTTCCCAGGGAAATGTCGAGCGCGGAGGCCGGGTGGGCGATGTTTTGTGCGCGCAGCTCGATGCGCACGCGATCAAGCGCCTGGCGCGCTCTCTCAGGATCGGTGCCCGGCAACAACACGGCGAATTCGTCGCCGCCGATCCGGGCGATGACGTCCTCGGCACGGAAGGCCGCCCGCAACACGTCCGCCGTCCGTCGCAGCAGCTCGTCGCCCGCCTCGTGACCCTGCGTGTCGTTGGTGGCCTTCAGGCTGTCGACGTCAGCTATGACCACGCTGATCGGCAGCTCGCGACCGCGAGCCATGCGTGCGGCCTCTTCTTCGAAGAACGAACGGTTGTAGAGGCTGGTCAGCGAATCGTGGGTGCTGAGGAAGCGCAGCTTCTGCTCGGCGCGCTTCCGTTCCGTGATGTCTTCCAGGCTGCCCTCAAAGAAGTCCACTTTGCCCGTTTCATCGGGGGCCACGCGGAAGTGGTCCAGAGCCCAGATCGAGGATCCGTCGAGCCTTCGCAACAAGACCTCTTGATTGCGCACAACCGGGGTGCCGGAGGCAAGATCGATCTCGCGCTGGCGGTCCTTTGCGTCGGCGAACAGGTCGGCGACGCTGGCCGCCAAGAGCGAAGCGCGGTCTGGGTAGCCGAGCATTTGCGCCAAGGCATTGTTAGCGTCCAGGATGGTTCCGTCCGCCGAGGTGCAGTAGAGCGCCACCGGCAGATCCTCGAAAAGCATGCGGTAGCGCTTTTCGGAGGCGAGCAGTGCCTGTTGGCCGCGCATGCGCTCGGTAATATCGATGAGCATCACGACGAACAGCATCTCCGCCGCCCGGCCGAATTTCGAGATGGAGGCCTCCGCCGGAAAGACCGTCCCATCCTTGCGGCGCGCGCGAATGTGCTGTCTTTTGCCCATGCGACGCGACGTATCTTGAGAGTGGGCAAACGCCGAGACCAATGGGCGGTGCCCAGCGGCCATACTTTCGGGAAGCAGGATGTCGAGCGGCCGGCCGATCACCTCCTCGGCCGAATAGCCGAAGACGGTCTCGGCCCCCTTGTTGAATACGACGATGCGTTGCGAGTTATCGATTGCAACGATGGCCTCGCCGACCATTTCCATAATGTCGCTCATGCGAGAGGACGCGCTGCGTTCTTCCGCTTCCGCCTGTTCGGCGCGTGTGAACTCTTGCTTCATCAACAGAAAGAATGCCAGCGACGTGCCCAGAACGAACACCCACCCTTTGTAGCTTTGAATCTGGGTCAGCAGGTGAGGGTCGCTCACCAGGCGGGCGAGCAACTGGTCGGTGAGGGCAACCCAAATGGCGCCGGCGATCAAGTACAGGCCGGCGACGCGAAAGGCAGAGCGGGTCGCGCTGCTTCTCATGGCACACCCCCACCATCTCGGGTAGCGAATTGACGCGGGGAATGACGCGCGGGTGCATGGAACCGAGACTGGCCGACCGCGGCGCCGGGCAGTGGGCCACAGGCAGACTGGACAATGATCCATGGGGGCGAGTGCGGTCGGTGAGGCGCGCTCAGATCGAGGCTCGAGCGGCCGCCCCCGTTGACCGTGGGTTGAACGGCATTTGATACGACATGAGGGCGGGCTTGGGAGTGCGGGCCCAACCCGGGCCCTCCGCGGAGTCTGTGAGGCGAACTCCAGCGTGGACCTCCGGCGTCGCGGCTCGGACACGCGGAAACGGTTGCCTTGGGCGGTCTGCGCGCGACATGGTT
>JBGOXY010000098.1:0-8420 GCA_041479415.1 Anaerolineae bacterium | reverse complement strand
GCAGGACCGAGCGGCCTTCAGTGTTCTTGGCCCTGATAGCCACACCCCCGAAGGGCGATCCCCTCCCCAGAGGCTGGGGATTCGATAGACCCGGACTTCGGCCCTCGGTCCGATGAGGCTTCTCCGGTCTCGCGGTGCGCGGTCATCCATTGCTGGCGCAAACCCCAGGCCGCGCATCCGCCACGGCCTAGGCAAATGGGCGAGAGTCGTGTAGAATCAAGGGACAACATACGACGTTCGGAGGCAGATTTGGCAAACACACGCTCGGCAATCAAGCGCATTCGCAGCAATGAGCGGAAGCGCGTTCGCAATCGCACGGTCCGCAGCCACGCACGCACCGCCGTAACCACCGCACGCACCGAACTCGAGAGCACCGGCGGCAAGCAGGCGGAGGCCAAGGTTAGCGAGGCTGTCCGCCAGCTTGACCGCGCGGCCGCGAAGGGGATCATCCACAAGAACAACGCCGCCCGCCGCAAGAGCCGCCTGATGAAGCGGCTTCACAAGGCAGGCAGCGCCAAGCCGGCCTAGCCGGCCCGCTGGTCCGGTCGCGGTCAAGCAGAGTTCTCGGCATGGCGAGCCCCCGCACGCGGGGGCTTTTTCATGCACCGGGGGGCGCGGCCGGAGTGGGGTTGTTTATAATGCCGCTGGCGGTCAGACGATGTTCGAGACGGAGCTGAGCCAGGTCGCGCACGTGATAACCAGCCACTTCCAGGCGCGTGGTCTGCCCGAGGCGCCGACGGTGGAATGGGCGGCCCTGCCCTTTGCCGGAACCTGGGGCGCGGCCACTTCGGCCTGTCTCAAGGCGGCCGCCGCACTCGCACGCCGTGAAAAGAGCGGCGGATCAGTGCCCGTGCTAGCTCAGAGGCTGGCTGAGGAAATCACGGCCTTGCTCAGCCTGCCCCCCGTTTTCATCCGCGCCGAAGCCGTTCGCGGTTACATTAACCTGCACTTCGACACGCAGCGCTACGCCCAGGCCGTGGTCGAGACCGTCCTGCGCAGCGGCGAAGACTTCGGGCGGGGCGCACCGAGGGGCGAGCGCGTGATGGTCGAATACGCGCAACCCAACACTCACCATTCGTTTCACATTGGCCACTTGCGCAACGCGGTGCTGGGTGAGGCCCTGGCCCGCTTGGTGCAGTTTGCCGGGTTCGAGACCATACGGGCCAGCTACCCCGGCGACATCGGGCTGGGTGTCATGCGCTGCGTGTGGGGCTACCAGAAGCTGCACGCCGGTCAGGAACCCGCGGGTGTGATGGAGCGCGGGCGATGGTTGGCGCAGATCTATACCGAAGCCACCGCTCTTCTGGAAGAGAAGCCGGGCGAGAGCGCCGCCGAGCGCGAGCAACGGCTGCGCTACGAGGCCGAGGTCAAGGAGATGTATCGCCTGTGGGATACGGGCGATCCCCAGGTGCGCGAGCTGTGGCGGCGCACACGCCAGTGGAGCCTCGACGAGCTGGCCGCCATCCTCGAGCTGCTCGACATTCACATCGAAGTCTTCTTCTACGAGAGTGAGGTAGACGAGCCGAGCAAGGTCATCGTCGACGAGCTCATCGCGCGCGGCATCGCCGACGACGAACGGGCCAGCGGCGGGCCGGTGATCGTCCGCGTGGATGAAAAGCTCGGACTGAAGAACGACACCTACCGCACGGCGGTCATCTTGCGCAGTGACGGCACCAGCCTCTACCTGACCAAGGACCTGGCGCTGGCCAAAACCAAATTCGAGCAATACGCCGTCGATCGCTCGATCTACGTTGTGGACGTCCGTCAGAGCCTGCACTTCCAGCAAGCTTTCAAGATCCTCGAGCTGTGGGGTTTCCCGCAGGCCGCCAAGTGCTACCACCTGGCTTACGAGATCGTCACCCTACCCGAAGGGACGATGTCGGCCCGCAAGGGTCGCGTCGTCTACTTCCAGGATGTCGCCGACGAAGCGGTGCGCCGAGTCGAGGCGATCATTGCCGAGAAGAATCCGGACCTGGCCGGGCCGCAGCGCCAGGCGGTAGCGCGTGCGGTGGGTCTGGGCGCTTTGCGCTACGCCATGCTGAGCATCGACAACGTCAAGCAGATTACTTTCGATTGGGAAAGCGCACTGAGCTTCGACGGTCAGGCGGCACCCTACATTCAATACGCACACGTGCGCGCGGCTAGCATCCTGGCGCGCGCCGCCGGCGCTCCGGCCGCGGCCTGGGCGGAACACGACTTGCACCCGGCGGAGGTGAACCTGATCGAGGCGGTGGCCCGCTTCCCGGGCGAGGTTCAGCGCTCGGCGCAAGACTACAAGCCCCTGCATATGGCAAACTACGCTTACGCTCTGGCCAAGGCCTTCACCGATTTCTATCAGCAGTGCCCGGTGTTGCAGGCCGAACCGGTAACCCAAGCCGCCCGTCTGGCGTTGGTCTCGGCGGCCAAGCAAGTGCTCCACACTAGTCTGGGCTTGCTCGGATTGCAGGCGCCCGATAACATGTAAGCGCCGGGCCCTCGCACAAAGCGTGGAGGGCGCGGCGGCTCGTCCATCACCTGGCAGTTAGAAGGAGAGCGATGACCAAAAAGCATGTTCTCATCATGGGCGC
Organism: Anaerolineae bacterium; assembly: GCA_041479415.1. Taxonomy (GTDB): domain Bacteria; phylum Chloroflexota; class Anaerolineae; order Anaerolineales; family RBG-16-64-43; genus RBG-16-64-43. The sequence goes on along the minus strand of JBGOXY010000098.1, from coordinate 5,853 downwards.
GGCCGGCCGCGACTTCCACAACTTCAATCTGGTCTACCGCAACAATCCGGATTACGAAGTGGTGGCCTTTACCGCCACGCAGATCCCCAACATCGAAGGCCGCGTGTATCCGACGGAACTTGCCGGCAAGCTGTACCCAAAGGGCATCCCCATCTATCCCGAGAGCGAACTGCTCTCGCTTATCGCGTCTCTCGCGGTTGACGAAGTCGTCTTCGCTTACAGCGACGTCTCTCACGAGACGGTGATGCATCACGCCTCGGCCGTCATCGCGGCGGGCGCCGATTTCCGTTTGCTCGGCGCGCGGGCCACGCAACTTAAGTCCACTCGCCCGGTAGTCTCGATCTGCGCCGTGCGCACCGGCTCAGGCAAGAGCCAGACCACGCGCGCTGTATCCGGCGTGCTGCGCGATCTGGGATACAAAGTGGCCGCCATCCGCCATCCAATGCCTTACGGGAATCTCGTGGCGCAGGCCGTGCAGCGCTTCGCAGACATGGACGACTTGGATGAATACAACTGCACCATCGAGGAACGCGAGGAATACGAACCGCACCTGATGCAGGGTGTGATCGTGTTTGCCGGCGTGGACTACGAGAAGATCCTGCGTCAGGCCGAGCAGGAAGTGGACATCGTCCTGTGGGACGGCGGCAACAACGACCTGCCCTTCTTGGTCAGCGACCTGCAGATTGTGGTGGCCGACCCGCATCGCCCGGGCCACGAATCCCGGTACCATCCCGGCGAGGCCAACGTGCGCGCCGCCGACGTTTTGCTCATCAACAAGGTGGATACCGCCAACGCGGAAAGCACGCTGACCGTCCGCGAGAATCTGCGACGCCTCAACCCGCGAGCCACGCTGGTGGAAGCCGCCTCGCCGCTGTTCGTCGATGATCCGGCCGCAATCCGCGGCGCCAAGGTGCTGGTCATCGAGGATGGCCCCACCCTAACCCACGGCGAGATGGCCTATGGCGCGGGCTGGATGGCCGCCCGACGGTTTGGCGCGGCCGAGATCATCGATCCGCGACCGTACGCGGTTGGCTCGATTGCCCGAACTTACGAGAAATACCCCACCACCGGCGCCGTGCTACCGGCCATGGGCTACTCGGCCGAGCAGATCCGCGAACTGGCGCAGACCATCAACAATGCGCCCGCCGACCTGGTGCTCATCGGTACCCCGATCGACCTGGGACGGCTGATCAAGATCAACAAACCCACCCAGCGCGTGCGCTATGAACTCCAGGAGATCGGGCAGCCCACGCTCAGGGAGATCCTGACCGAGAAGTTCGGACCCAAGGGCGGCGCGGCAAGAAAGACGAAGTGACCCGCCTCGAAGGGATGCCTGTCCGGCGTGACGCAGAATGGATCTTCGGTGCGACTTGAATGGGTTGGCAAACGCGCGGCCGTGCCTCCGGCCGCCCGCCTCGCACGAACGGCGGAAGTGCGCCGCACACCGGACGAGGTGCTCGCCCCTGAGCCCAACCGGCTGATCCTCGGCGACAACCTACTCGCCATGGCCGCCCTTCTCCCACAGTGGGAAGGGCGGCTCCGCTTAATATATGCCGATCCGCCGTTCGGCACCGGCAAGGGGTTCACGCGCCGCGTTGGAAGCGGCGAAGATTCACGACGTCCGGAGGAGTGGCGGCTGGCCGAGGGCTATTCGGACGCATGGGAAGGGCCGGACGCGTACCTGGAACACCTCTATCCGCGCCTCGTGCTCATGCACCGCCTGCTTGCCGAAGACGGCAGCCTGTATTTGCATCTCGATTGGCGCACCGTGCACCACGCTCGCCTGCTTCTCGACGAAATCTTCGGCCCGCAGCAAATTCTCAACGAGATCATCTGGGTCTATCACGGCCCGTCGCCGGTGCGGACCTACTTCAACCGCAAGCACGATACGCTCCTGGCTTACCGCAAAGGACGCCACCACGTGTTCAACGCGGACGAGGTGCGCATCCCATACGATGAATCCACGCGGCGCACCTTCGCCTCCTCGGCCAAAGCCGGGTTCGGGCGGACGCCGGATCTTGACCGCGGCAAAGTGCCGGAGGACTGGTGGTACTTCCCCGTCGTTGCGCGGTTGCACACGGAGCGCACGGGCTACCCGACGCAGAAGCCGGAAGCGCTGCTCGAGCGCATCTTGCGTGCCTCGAGCGGGCCCGGCGATTGGGTGGGGGATTTCTACTGCGGGTCCGGAACAACGCTACGCGTGGCCGAGAGCACAGGCCGCCGCTGGATCGGGGCCGACCTCTCTCCTCAAGCGGCCCAGGTGTGCCAGCGGCGCATGACCCTGGCCCAAAGCCAAGGGTTCGCGGTCGAAGAGGCGCTCAGCCCACAGGCGGGCACCTCGGCCGACACCCCTGCTCGGCTGTCCGTTGGCTCCCTGCAAGTGCGCAGCGAGGTGGACGGGGCGGAGGTTCGCCTGCAGCTCGAAGCCATGACCCCGTGTGAGCCGCAAGGCTTCCCTATTTCGCTCGACTACTGGGAAGTCGATTTCAACTTTCAGCCCCCTGTCTTCCGCAGCACGTCCCAGGCCGCACGCCCGTGGCGCCGCGGCTTGGCCCCTCTCAGCCTCAGTCACCGCTACCCACAACGAGGCACGCATCGCGCCAAAGTGCGCGCAGTGTGTGCCTCGGGCGAGACGGCCGAGGCGGAAATCCCAATTGAAGTTTAACGAATAGTTAGGCTTTGCGGCCGGTCTCAGGAACGTCGAGACGGTAGCCCATCCCGCGGATGGTCTTGAGGTAGCGCGGATGCTCGGGGTCGGCTTCGATCGTCTGGCGCAACCATGAGATGTGCACGTCCAGCGTGCGCGTGTCGCCCGTGTAGTCTGTATCCCACACGGCCTTGAGCAGGAACTTGCGCGTGAGCAGTTGCCCCGGGTGATGGATGAAGACATCCAGCAGGCGCGCCTGCTTGGGCGTCACGCGCGCTTCGCGGCCGGCGCAGGCCACCTTGCGCTGCATCAGATTGAGTTTGATCGGGCCCACCTGCTGCCAGCTGTTTTCGTCGCCAGGGAGCAGCCGCTGGACGGCATTCAGCAATTTGCGTGGGGTAAAAGGCGGCGTGAGGACAATGCTGGCGCCGGCCTGGGAGGGGTCATCGATTTCGGAGCGGGTGATGAGTACGAGCGGACAGCCATCGAGCTTGGCATGGAGTGTCCGCGCCAGCCTAACCCCGCTCGTGCGCAAGGAGATGGCGTCCAGCACGACCACGTCCGGCATCGTGGATTTGGCGCGTTCAATCGCCTTGCGCGGGGCGTTCTCGACCATGAGCGCAAAGCCCTTCTTCAAGAGCGCAGAACCGTGCGAGGGCACGGTTGTTCGGTCGCTCTCAATGAGAAGTATCTTGGCAGAACTCATGGTCGCTTTTTGAGTGAGGATGGTGCCGCCCGTTCACCGCTGACAATCGGGCGTGCACGTGGGGCGCATTATATACTGAGTATGCGCGCAACCGCAAGTCGTACGATGGCATGAGACGAGTGGATGAGCCACCAGTCGCCGCACATGGTTTTCATCGGGCCCCTTCGCCAAGATTACGTCATCGGCCCGCACAAGGACGTTTACTTCGCGCAGCCCGGGGGCAGTGCGATGTACGCGGCCGTGGGCGCACGCGTGTGGGGCTCAGACCCGCTGGCCCTCGTCAGCCGGGTCGGTGAGGATTTTCCTCAGAGCTGGCTGAAGCAGCTTCAATCGCACGGCATCTCGTGCGAAGCAGTGCACGTCGTAGCCGGTGCTCCGCCAAGCCAGGCCTTCTACGAATACCGCAGCGACGGGGAAGTCAACGAGCGCGAACCGCGCCTGGCGTGTGTACGCCGCGGCGTGGCCATGCCCAAGGAGTTGCTTTCGTTCACCCCTGCGGGGGCAGATGAAGACGTGCGCGACAGGTTCGCGCCGCTCGCCATCCGGCCCGAGGACCTTGCGGGTGCCCACCGGCAGGCGCGCGCGGCCTACCTGGCCCCGGCCCACATTGTCACTCACCAGACATTGCCCGCGTCGCTGCACAGCGGGGGCACGACGACAATTGCGCTCTCTCCCTCGCCGCGCTACCTCCAGCCCACCTCGCTCCACCTGCTGCGCCCCCTGCTCCAAGGCATCAACCTCTTGTTGCTCAATGAACGAATGGCGCGCGGGCTGTACCGCGAATCAACACGCGACTTGGGGGAAATAGCGCGCCGCTTGGGCGGCTACGGCTGCCCACTGGTGGTTGTGATGGAGGAGTCGGGCAGCCAAGTCATGTACCACGTCGGTAATTCTTCGCCCATCGCCATCCCCGCCTACCCGGCGGTGCGGCGCAACCCGGTGGGCGCGGAGGGGGCATTCGCGGGAGGCTTCTTGGCCGGTTGGCACCTCACTTACGACCCGCTCCAAGCCGTCCTGTACGGCAACGTATCGGCCTCGCTCAGCGTCGAAGGGCCGGGCGCGTTGTTCGCGCTTTCGCGCATGAAGGGGCTGGCCGAAGCTCGGTTGGAGTGGTTGAGGGCGAAAGTGAAGGGGGCGATGGCATGAAGGGGTCAGACTGTGCCGCGCGCCACATCCGTCACCAATTCCACTTTACAAGTAACAAGAAGGGCACAGTTAGACGATCCCAACTCAAGGTAAACGAAGACTGCACCTGAGAATGGTCATGCGATGAGGCTATAGTCGGCGCATGGCAACAGACGTGGGGGATAGGCCTCTAAAGGCTGAGTGTTTCGGCATGCTCGTAGGAAATCAGCTCGCCATCGCGAGTGGCAAGGTATCCCTCTTCTTTGTGAGATCGATCGCTGAGTAGTGTGGCCGAGTAAGGTTGAAACTCCTCCTTGACTTGGGCAAGGATCCTGATCTCACTTGGCGAGAACAGGGACACATCTGGCGAGTGCAATGCAATCAGAACCTCCCCCAGGTAGTCATTGAAGGGTCGTTCTTCAATTGATATGGCTTTCTCCTGCTCATGCAGCGCGGCTAGAAAAGATGTGTACCCGTCGGGGGCGGGGCCATAGGGAAGGTGAGCGTAGCGGGCACCTGTTATTGAGACTGTGTATTCCTTGAAGTGTTTGAAGTCGGCATAGAAGAGGAGTTTGTTTAGCTTTGTCTTCACGACCTCGGTCTTCGTGCATAAGAAGAGGATCGCATTGAACAGCTTGTCAATATCAAGCATCCGGTAGCCAGTATATATATCGGGTTTGTGCTGCCCGAAACGCTCCTCGCACAGCTTTCTGAGTTCGGTATCGTCTTGCTCGAGGCGCTTTCTCAAGGTTGAGAGGAGGCGGTCGAGCTTGCTCTGGGCAATAGAGGTCGCATTGGCTTCGCCTAGCCGCAATAGATTGCGGGGATCCATCGCGAGCATTAGGGCCCTGTCATGGGCCTCGTCCTGCAGAGCTCCGTTCTCGTACCGGCTGAGTGTCGCCCCTCCCCAACCCAAGAGCGCAGCAAGGTCACTTTGGCTCAAGCCCAGAGATTCCCGGAATCGGCGAATCTGCTCGGGCTGGATCATGCCGTGGCGACCGCGGTATTCTCGATACGCAGCATCCACGGGGTCGGCAGAGTCATCTGGTGGATCTGACTCCTTCCGGCAGGTTTGACACATGAGGACTGACACATCGATCGAAACGGTTTCACCCTTAATATCATATTGGACAGTCTTTTGAGTCGCGACAAGGTCACGCTCTTGCTCGCAATGTGGGCAAAAGCCTCTCATTGCGGTCCTCCTCTATTCTGGACCCAAGCGGTCTATTTGTCTTTGAATGGATACGTGAGGGGCGCCTCGGCGGCGTGAAAGGACAAACAGATCGGAACCTCGGATGAGCCACTCTCTGCGATCTTCAACTTTATGTAGATCTCGGTTGCGCCGATGGTCTTCCCAAAAACCCAAAGGTATCCG
>JBGOXY010000097.1:0-8441 GCA_041479415.1 Anaerolineae bacterium | reverse complement strand
GCGGGCCGTGGCGGCCTGGTGCCCGGCCAGCGTCTGGGTGGTCGGCACCACAGTCATCAGGTGCAGGGAGGCACCACACGGGCGGGCCAACTCGGCCGCAATCGGCAGGGCGCGTGCATGCTCGGGGTCGGTGTCGAGTGGAACGAGAATGGTTGAGCATAATAGATCATCGCCCGGGGTGGGCGCTTCCGGCTGGACGAGCAGCACCGGCGTTGCCCCTGTGGCGATCACCTGTTGGGCGATTGACCCGAAAAGCACGTCGCGCGGGCCGGGGCGGCCGTGAGGGCACATCACGATCAGGTCCGGTTGGAACTCATGCGTGTGCTCGACGATGCTGCGCGCCACATCGCTGACGGCCGCGGTGTGTACATGGGTTTGCACCTTCACCTGGCCGGGCAGCGACTCGCGCGCCACGCGTTCGAGGTAGGCGGCCGCTTCGGGGACGGTTGTCAGGTGCCGCTCGTGGTGTATCTGCTGCGGCGGGTCCTTCTCGATGACGTGCACCAGGGTCAGCGAGGATCCGAGCTTCGAGGCGAGAGTCGCCGCCACGGGCAAGGCGGCCTCCGCCAGGCGCGACCCATCCAGGGGGACCAGGATATGCTGGAACATCGCCTCACCTCCCCCACACCGTCTGATATATCAAGAAAGCGTTGAGCGCGACGATGAGGGCCGCGGCCGCCGATGCCGCGGCTGTCGTCAGGCGGCCGTTGACCAGCGGGCCCATGATCTGCTTGCTGCGGGTGAACTGGACGAGCGGGATAACGGCAAACGGGAGCCCGAAGCTCAACATTACCTGGCTGATGACCAGCGTGCGCGTGGGGTCGAGCCCGATGGCGATGACGATGAGAGATGGCAGCATCGTCACCAGGCGCCGCAGCCAGGGCGGTATGTGGCGGTGCAGAAAGCCCTGCATGATGACCTGCCCGGCCATGGTTCCCACCGAAGCCGACGACAGCCCGGCCGCTAGAAGCGAAATCCCGAAGACCCAGCTCGCGGCCGACCCGAGCAGCGGCTCGAGTGTGCGATAGGCCTCCTCGATAGAGGCGACGTGCGTCAACCCCTTATTGAAGAAGGTGGAGGCGGCCATGATCAGCATCGCTATGTTGATCAGCCCCGCCAGACCCATCGCCAGCAGGACGTCGACAATCTCGTAGCGCAGCAAACGGCGCTGCTCGGGCGCGTTCCGCGCAACGATGCGGCCCTGCATCAGCGACGAGTGCAGGTAGATCGCGTGCGGCATGACCGTCGCCCCGAGAATCCCGCAGGCCAATAGCACGCTCTCCGTACCTTGAAAGCGGGGAACGACAGCATGGGTGAGCACCAGCCCCCACGCCGGTTTGTCGAGGACGGTTTCTATGAGATAGCTCACCGCAACGACGCCCACCAAAACGGAGATCACGGCCTCGATTGGGCGGAAGCCATAGTGCTCCAGGCTGAGGATGATGAAGGTGGCCGCGGCCGTCAGCAATCCCGCCAGCCACAGGGGGATCCCGAAGAGTAAGTTGAACCCGATGGCCGCGCCCAGGAACTCGGCCAGGTCGGTGGCCATGGCCACGAGTTCCATGATGCTCCACATCGCGAGGACCACCCAGCGCGGATACCGCTCGCGGCAGTGTTCTGCCAGGTTGGTGCCGGTGGCGATCCCAAGCTTGGCCGAGAGGGTTTGGATGAGCATCGCCAGCAAATTCGAGGCGACCACGACCCACAGCAGGAGGTAGCCGAAGCGCGCGCCCGCTTGAATGTTGGTCGCGTAATTGCCGGGGTCCATGTAGGCAACGCTGGCCACGAAGGCGGGGCCGAGGAACGGCATCAGGCGTGCGAGGCGTCCCTTGCCGGAGGATCCGGAGAGGATATCGGTGGCTGCCTGGCGCGTGCCGCGATCACCGGCCAGGCTGCTGCGGTCAGCGTGACTCTTATCGCGGGGCATGATCGCTCAACTCTGTCAGGTGCAGCACGGGATTTCGGATGAGTTTACCACCGAGCCCTCACGCTCGGATTGAGCGCAGGCGTCCCGGCCGCTCTCACTCTGGGTGAGAGGGGCGAACGGGCAAGGCCAGCCGCTGGGCGGTGCGGAAAAGGGCGCCGCCTCCGGTTTCGGCGCGGACGAGCGCAGCCAGGACGGCGGGTAGAGCCGATGTGCCCGGGTAGATCAGGTAACGCGGCGACCAGACGGGGTGGAACTTCTCCTTGAACGCGTGCAGCCCCTTGAAGTTGTAGAACTGATTGAGGTGATTGTAGATGAAGTGCAGCGCCCTCTCGAGCGCCGGGTCGCTGGGCATCTCACCGATGCCGGCCAGCCCGGAGAGCCCAAGGTTGAGGCGAGGGTAACCCTGATCGCGGGCCCAGTGGATCAGCGTGACCAGCAGCATCTCCATCGTGCCGGGCTCGGCATCCATCCGCCGGCGCATCAGGTCGATCGCCAACTCGAGTTCTTGGTATTCGGGCGCCGCGCTGACGAAGGCGGTGACGCGTCCGCGCGGATCGCGGACCGTGGTGACGAGGCTCTGGCGGATGTAGTCATCGTCGAAACGCCCCACGGCGAATCCCATTTCGCTCGAATGACGCGCCGACAGCCAGGCATCGCTGATCTCGTGCAGTTCTGCAAGCAGGGCGCCGGCAATCGGCGGTGTGTTGACCGCGGCAGTGTGCTGCAAGCGTTGCATGCGATTGATCTGTGTTCGCAGCGGCTTGTTGGCATTCCCCTCCAGACGGAAGGGGTCGACCTCCACAATGGCTTCGTGGCCAATGCACACGGCCTCTAGCCCGCTGCGCGCATACAGCGGAAGGAAATCGGGCAGGGTCTGGTAGAAGGCGGGGAGCCAGCCATTGCGGGAGGCGACGTCGCAGAACCGGCGGATGGCCTCCTCGGCTTGGGCCGGTGGGCCAATGGGATCGCCGAGCGCGAGGGCCACGCCCCGCCGCGGAACGTAAGCCACGAGCCAGTCCGCAGCAAACAAGTAGGACTTATCGTCGAGGAGGGTGAAGCCTGCGAGCGAGGTACGCCCATGGGCCGCGACAATCCGACGGGCGCGCTCGCGCTCCGCGGACGTGGCGGGTGCCCGCACCAGGACCGGTTGAACGAGCATGAGCAGCGCGTAGCCGATGGTCACGGCGCCGACAATGTAGATCGAATCGGCGAAGTACTTCCCCAGGCTGGAGATCGGCTCGAGGCCGGGGTCGTAGAACTGGGTGAACATGACCAGGGTCTGCTCGATCGCCAGTGGCAGGCTGAAACGGGTGCGGAACGCGTGTTCCATCAGGTAGAAGCCGGCCGAACCATAGACGAGGGTAAAAAGCACGGCAAAGGCCAGGACCTGCAGGCCGCGGCGTCCCGAGGGAGCATCGGACCGGGCGTGAAAGAGGCGCCGCAACGCAAGCAGCACGGCCATCAACAGCAGCCCGATTCCTGCTTCTTCGTAATCGAGACCCTTGAGGAGATGGCTGACCACGGAAACGGCGAGAAGGATCAGCGCGAAGAACCAGGCCACACGCTTGCGTCGCCACAGTTGGGTGGCCAAGAGCAGCAGCGCAAACCCGGCCAGGGTGGAGGTGAGCCGCCCGCCGTGACGGACCTGCAGCGGCGAAAACTGCTCGAGCAGGACGAGGCGATCGGCGAACGGGCGCGTGACGGACGAAAACAGGTTGACGACCGCCATGGCGGCCACCAGGAGCGCGCTCAAGCGGACGCTCCACTTTTCGAGGCGAGGCGAGAGCCAAGGCCGTGCGGGCGAACGTGCCTGGTCGATCTCGATGTCGGGCTTCATGGTCGGCCGTCTTGGAGCGCACACTGAGTTCGCGTGGGGAAAACGGGCGGCGTCCGGCGGGCGCGAGTAGAGACGCGACACGAAGCGGGCCTGCCGTCACAGACCCGGGCTTCGACCGCGGGCGGCCGCCCGGTGATGGACGAAAAGTGATGTCTCATCGTGCGCGCACACTTCTCGCTAATGGTCCAGAAGGAGTGGTGAAGGAGTCATGGGCGTTGAGGTTTGGCGAGCGCACGTACCTTCTTCAGGTCGAGCTCACCCGCCTGGCCCCAACCCTTCTCGCCGCTCGCGACCTGGGGACGAAAGGCCTGGTAAAGATCGAACGCAATCGGCTCCAGTTTCCGCGGCGCGTACGCCTGAGCCAGCGTCTGCATCGCCTTGCGCACCTCGGGCAGCGCCTCACCGAACTTGCCCTCCAGGTAGTGCGTCACGGATTCGGGATCGATCGGTTTATCGAGCACCACCGCGCGCAACCCGTCCTGCGTGGCTTTGACGGGGATTGGCCGCCCGCACAGTTCCACCCAGCGATCCTCGCCGAGGCCGACCTTGGGCTTTGGTTTGCCGCCCGGCCCGGGCTCGGGTGCTTTGTAGATGCCCAGCGTGCGCCCTTTGGATTGCGCGTTGAGCCCGGCCAGCGCCTTGCCAAGGGTGAGCGCAGTGTCCCATTTGTACCCCATGCGTTCAGCCACCACCGCGGCCCACAACGTGAGCACCGGTGCGCGATTGACCTTGACGGTTTGGACAGCCATGCCGATGGCCTCCCCTTAACCCTATGATAGCGCAGAGGGCCGGGTAAGAGTCCCAGCCTCCGCGACCAGAGCCAAGACGCTGAATGCCGAAACTTGGATTCCGGCTGCACCGACCTCGTCAAGCTGGGTCTTCCTATCTCGCAGCCGGCGCGAGTGCGCTAGAATTGGCCCTCCGGCACGGATGCACCCCCAGGCTGCGCACGTATGCATGTCGCCGCGCGCCCGATCTGATTTCGCGCTGCAAGGAGATCCTCGATGAGCGAGACGCCGACGGAGCAACTTCCGCACTGGAACCTGGCCAGCATCTTTCCCGGGCTCGAGAGTTCCGAATTCAAGCGGGGCATGGCCGAGCTCAAAGCCCACATCCATGCGTTGGACGCCACGATGGCGGAGCAGAGCATGCGGCGAGGGGCGGCCAAGCTGCGATCCTCGAAGGCCGTGGCCGCACGCGTGGAGGCTTACCTGGGCGCGATGAACGCCAATGCGATGGCCTTCGAGACACTCAAGACCTACATCTTCGGCTTCGTCTCGACCGACTCGTTCAACGCGCTCGCCCGCCGTCGCCTCTCGGAGTTGGAATTGCTGGGCGTACAGCTCGAGACTCAGCAGACGCGCTTCACCGGCTGGCTGGGCGAGGCCCTGGCAGCGCCGGGTGCGCTCGAGCGCCTGATCGAGACGTCCGGCCTGGGCCGCGCGCATGCCTTCTTCCTCAAAGAGACCCTTGCCCAAAGCCGCTACCTGATGACGGAGGCCGAAGAAGACCTGGCGGCCGAACTCCTGGTCACAGCGGGCAATGCCTGGGAGAAACTGCAGAACACCGTGACCTCACAGGTGGCAGTGCCCTTCGCCGAGGCGGGCGAGCCGCAGGAGATGGCTGTGGCCGCACTGCAGAATCTCGTCCGCTACCATCCCGACGAAGGGGTACGCCGGCGGGCGTTCGAGGCCGAGCTGCGTGCCTGGGAGAGCGTGCGCGAGCCGTTGGCTGCGTGCCTCAACAGCGTCAAGGGCACGGCCAACACGCTGGCCCGGCGGCGCGGGCGGCCGGATGCACTGCACGCGGCGCTCGAGCAAGCGCGCCTCGAACGCGCCACGCTCGACACCATGATGAGCGTCATGCGCGAATCCTTCCCGATGTTCCGCCGCTACTTCGCCGCCAAGGCGCGCCGCCTGGGCAAGGAGCGGCTGGCGTGGTGGGATCTGCAGGCCACCGTGGGTGGCAGCGAGCGGCGCTACTCGTACGACGAAGCGCGCGATTTCATTCTCAAGCGATTTGCCACCTTCAGCGGGCGCCTGGAGAACCTTGCCGCGCGCGCCTTCCGCGAAGGATGGATCGATGCCGAGCCGCGCAAAGGGAAAGTGGGCGGAGCATTCTGCGCCGAGGTGCCGGGGCTCGAGCAATCGCGCATCCTGGCCAACTTCGACGGATCGTTCGACCAGTTGCTGACGCTGGCGCACGAGCTGGGGCATGCCTTCCACAACGAGTGCCTGGCGGGCCTGACGATGATACAGCGCAAGACGCCGAAGACCCTGGCCGAGACGGCCTCCATCTTCAATGAGACGCTGGTGACCGAGGCGGCGCTGGCGACCGCCGGCAGCCGCGAAGAGGAATTGACCATTCTTGAGTCCTTCCTCATCAACGCCTCGCAAATCGTCGTCGATATCGCCTCGCGCTACCTCTTCGAGAAGGAAGTCTTCGAGCGCCGCCTGCAATCCGAGCTCTCGGCCGATGACTTCTGCGAGATCATCAGCCGCTGCCAGCGCGAGACCTACGGCGAGGGTCTCGACGAGCAATTCCTGCACCCCTACATGTGGGCCTGGAAGCCGCACTACTACAGCGCCTCACTCTCCTTCTATAACTTCCCGTACGCATTCGGCTTGCTCTTCGGGCTGGGCTTATACGCGGAGTACCAGCGCCGCGGGCCGTCGTTTGTCGCGGACTACGAAGCCCTGCTGCGCGCCACAGGCGGCGGCACGGCCGAGGAGTTGGCGGCGCGCCACGGCATCGATTTGCGCTCGCCGGATTTCTGGCGCGCCAGCATGCGCCTGATTGAAGCGCGACTGGAACGCTACCTCGCCCTGTGAGTCCTCGCCTCCGATAATCCGGAGGAGGGCATAGCACGCATTACGCGTGCTCGTCGAGGCGCGCGGCGCGCATCCCAACCCGTTGCGGCCCATCGCCTCGCGGGGTGCCGAGTGCCAGCGCAGGCATCTTGCGGAATGAAAGGTTGACGCACGCCGAAATAGAAGACAATGCCGGGCTGCCTCGGATGAGGCAGCCCGGTGCTCTTCCTCCTGGTGCAGGACTCTGCGCCAGGGGACTGCAGCCTGTCCCCCATCCGCTCGGTTGTTGACTCTGGCGCCCTTGACATCTAGAATATGCACCGCATATACTGGCGCATATCATGGTTGCCTCTCTCGCTCTCCTCGGCTTGCTGCTCGAAGAGCCGCTGCACGGCTATGCCATGCGGCGCGCGATCGAGACCGACTTCGCCCCCTTTTGGCGTATCGAATGGGCGCGCCTGTATCGGTCGCTGGCCCGGCTCGAAGGCCAGGGCTATGTGCGCGCGACGGAGCAAGCCAGCCGCGATGGCCCGCAGCGCAAGATCTACCACCTCACCCGCGCCGGCCGCCTGGCCTTCTTGCGCTGGCTGAACGAGGCCTCGGGCGATCCAGACGAGACGTGGGTCAAAGCGCGCCTGGCGATTTCGGCCGGCCTCGACATCGATCGCATGCTCAGCGCCCGCGAAAGCGAGCTGCGTACCGCGCGCGATCGGTGGCGCGGCGAGCTGGAGCGGGCACGGGCCTCGAGCGATGCCGGGCGGGTGCTCATTGCCGAGGCTGCGATGCACCAGGCCGAAGCTGCGCTTGCGCCGCTCGATCTCGCGCGTTCCCTCGCTGCGCATCATTCGCGGCCCGAGGCCGCCGGCCCCGCGCGCCTCACCATCGCCGCGAGCGACGATCCGCTGCTCGCGCACCTGGCCTCACTCGCCGGCACCACCCTCGACCTGCGCGGCAGCCTGGGCGGTCTCACCGCGGTGGCCCGCCGCGAGGCGGATGCGGCCGGCGCGCACCTGCTCGACCTGCAAAGCGGCGAATACAACACGCCCTTCCTGCGGCACCTTGCGCCGGAAGAAGAGATGCTAGTCATCGCGCTGGCGATGCGCGAGACCGGCGTCATGATCGCGCCCGGCAATCCCCGCGACATTCGTGACCTGCGCGATCTTGCGCGCCCGGGGGTTCGCCTGGTCAACCGACCGCAAGGTACAGGCACGCGATTGCTCTTCTTCGCGCGATTGCGTCAGGCCGGAGTCGACCCGCATGCCCTGCTCGGGTGGGAACGGACAGTCGCCACCCATGACGCGGTCGCAGCGTGCGTGGCTGCTGGAATCGCCGATGCCGGCCCAGGGATCCGCGCGGCGGCGGAGGACCATGGGTTGGCCTTCCTCCCGCTCGGCATCGAGCGCTACGACCTGATCATGCCGCGGCGGGTCCACGATTCGCCGAGTGGCCGCTCGCTGTTGGAGATTCTGTCGACCAAGGCCTGGACCTCGGTCGCCGCGCGTGCCCCCGGCTACGACACATCGCGCGCGGGGCAGGTCCTGGCAGTCATCTCTTGATCCAATGAAGGAGACAGCATGCTGAAGAAATCATTGTTTGGCCTGGCGGCTTTCTGCCTGATGCTGGCCGCGTGCGCCGCCCCGTCCCCGGCTGCGGTTGAACCGGCGGCCGTCGTGCTGCCAACGAGCGCACCGGCTCCGAGCGGTGTTCCACCGACGGCGGGCCCCCCATGTCTGCTGCGCATGGCCACCACAACCAGCACCGACGACTCGGGCCTGCTCGACTATCTGATGCCGATGTTCAAGGCGGAGTACGGCTGCCAGGTGGATGTGGTTGCCGTGGGCTCGGGCCAGGCGTTCGAGATCGGGCG
>JBGOXY010000096.1:0-8508 GCA_041479415.1 Anaerolineae bacterium | reverse complement strand
GCGGATGTTCTCGCGATTGGTCCCGATCACCAGGTCTTCAACCACATTCTGGTAGGCCAGGAACATGACCAGGGCCACGGCGAACAGAATGATCGCCGTGGGGATGAAGGCCCAGGCGAGGATGCGGAAGCGCAGCCCCATGTGGCGAGCCGAGATTTTCACGCGGGTCTATCCGCCTTGAGCCGCATCGATGGCGCTGCAGGCTGTCGCCAGGTTCTCGAGCGGAGCCCGGCCATACGTGAGGATTTCGGCCCACGCGTCATCGGTGATACGGCGCGCTGTCTCCATGTTGGCGAAGACCTCCGCCACCACCGAGTATCCCTTGCGATGGCCGTCGGCGAAAGCGGCGATGTCGACATCTTGCGCCGCCTGAGGGAATTCCTTGCGGATGTAGCCCACCCAGTCTTCCACCAGCGATTCGCGGGCGGGTTGCAGGAAGTTCGCACGCGCCATCGCGCGCCCGTAGTCCTTGCTGATGAGGAACTTGAGCAGCTCCCACGATTCCTGCGGATGGCGGGTGCCAGAAAAGATGCCAAAGCCGTCGGTGGTTGCCAGGGTCACCCGCCCGGCGGGGCCGGCGGGCAGCGGCGACACGCCCAAACGGAAGGGCGCGCCGGAGAGGATGTCTTTGAGCGCCCACGAACCGTCCTCGACCATCGCCACCTTGCCTGCCACGAAGGCTTCGCGGGTCCCGGGCTCGCGAACCATCGGGGGCGTCGCCATCACATGGTCGGTCCACAGACGCTCGCGCAGCCACTGCAGCGCAGCCATCGCGGGCGGCGCACACATCGTCGACTTGGCCGGGTTCTCCGGATCCACCAGGTGCCCACCGAACGCGTTGACGTGGATCTGCACGCGGTCCCAGGAGATGTCGATCATCGAGCCCCACACGTCGGTCTTCGAGTCCCCGTTCTGGTCCCCGATCAACCGCTCCATCGCCAGGCGATAGTCGTCGTGGGTCCACGTCTCGTCGGGGTATTCCACTCCGAGTTCGTCGAAGTAGTCCTTGTTGTAATACAGGGCCAACGCGCCATGATATTTCGGCAGGCCGTACTGCAGCCCGTCACGCGTGAAGAAGGAACGATACTGCACCGGATCCCAATCGGCAATGGTTTCGCGGTCAAGATCCGCCGCCACGAATGGACGCAAGTCCAGGGTGTAGCCGCGCTGTGCCCAGATGGGAAAATGCGTACAGCAACCCTGGAACACGTCGGGCGCGGTTCCGCTTTGAAAG
The DNA here is from genome assembly GCA_041479415.1 of Anaerolineae bacterium. Classification (GTDB taxonomy): domain Bacteria; phylum Chloroflexota; class Anaerolineae; order Anaerolineales; family RBG-16-64-43; genus RBG-16-64-43. The sequence continues at coordinate 7,274 of JBGOXY010000096.1, read as the reverse complement.
TCGGAGAGCATGCGATCGGCAAAGACCGCATTTTCGGGGTCGGGGACGAAGTAGACGCGAATGGTCGGGTGCGTCGCATGGAATTCGTCCAGCATCTCCTGGACCATCTGCGGGAACCACTCGGTTCGCCAGTCCTGGTAGACCAATTCCACTTTGCCCGACGAGCTCCCGGAAGAGGAGCGCGCTCCTCCTGCGCACGCAGCCAGTGCTGCACCGCCGGCGGCCGCACCCATAAGCTGGATCGCGGCGCGGCGGCTCATTGGGCGCACGGCCTCTCGTTGTCGGTTGCCCGCATTCCCGGGAGCAGCAGATTTCATGATTTCACCTCGGCCATGATCTCGGTCTTCCGCTTTGAAGGGAATGACGCACGGTGCTGCACTGCCGCGCCTCGGGTGGCATACGCCTTCATCTTGGCCCAAGCCAGGAGCGGCGGCCGGCGGCAGGATGCTCAGCCTGAGAGGCTTAGCCCACAATTCCGGTTGGTTTTTGCCGCATTGACGAGCGAAAGTTCCTGCAACGGGCCTGGTCGTGCCGTCGGGAGCCGCCTTTCCGAGTATAGACGACCGCAGAGAATGGCTCAAGCCACAAAAGGAGGATACCCCGGGTGCGGGGCCCGCTGGACCTGGCCGCGGTTTGGATGTTCCGCGCAGGGGGTGCGCGTGATATCATGCGCCGCATGCCCATACGAATCGAGCGACTGCGTGCCGCGCTGGCTGAGCGACGCATCAAGATCGGTGATGCGGCCCTCAACGTTCAACGCGCCTTTGGCCTGGTTTGGGAGGCCCACCGGCCGTCGGCAGTCATCATGGCGGCCTGCACCCTCACCGGGGCACTTCTCCCGGCGGCCCAAGCCTGGGTCGGCAAGCTGATCGTGGACGGTGTCGTGGCCGCTATTGCCGAACACCTGCCATCCATGGACGGCTTGCGCCACGTGCTGCCGCTGCTGGCAATGGAATTCGTGCTGCTTGTCGCGCAGTCGCTCATCGGCCAAGTGCGCACTCTGGCCGAGCACGTGCTGCATTCGCGCCTCAACCTGAGCATCAACTCGCGCATCATCGGCAAGGCGCTCGAGCTTGACCTGGCCCATTTCGAGAATGCCGAGTACTACGACAAGCTGCAGAACGCGCGGCGCGAGGCAGACTGGCGCGGCCTGCAGATCGTCAACGGCGGGTTCTACCTCGTTCAGAACATCATCACGTTGCTCTCGTTCGCGGCGCTGCTCTTGCGCTTCAATCCGCTGCTGGCGGCCGTCCTGTTCCTGGCCACCCTGCCCGCCTTCGTCGCCCAAAGCCAATTCGCGGAGCTCAACTTCCGCGTTCTCTCGTGGCGCGCGCCGGAGTTCCGCAAGCTTTCGTATCTCGAGCATCTGCTCACGGACTACGATGCGGTCAAGGAGATCAAACTGTTCGGGCTGGGCGAACCGTTGTTGGCGCGCTATGCCCGCCTGTTCTGGAAATTCCTCAAAGAGGATCAGGACATCGCTCAGCGCCGAAGCCTGGCCTCGTTGGGCTGGGGCATGCTGGCGACGCTTTCATACTACGGCGCCTATGCGTGGATCGTTTGGCGCGCGGTGGGCGGGTCGATCAGCCTGGGCGATATGACCATGTACTTGAGCATTTTCCGCAGCAGCCAGACCACCTTCGAAGCCATCGTCTACGGGTTGAGCGAGTTGTACGAGAACGGCTTGTTCATGAGCAACCTGTTCAGCTTCCTGGCGCTCACGCCGCTCATGCCGGTCGCGCGCAGCCCGCAGCCCGTGCCCGCCACCACCCAGCGCGGCATCGAGTTCCGCGATGTGTGGTTCCGCTATCCGGCCCAGGAGTCGTGGGCGCTGCGCGCGATCGACCTCACCATCCACCCGCGGGAGAAGATCGCCTTGGTGGGCCCGAACGGCGCCGGCAAGACCACCCTCATCAAGCTGCTCACGCGCCTGTACGACCCGGAGCGCGGGGCGATCCTCCTTAACGGGGTTGACCTGCGCGAGATTGACCCGGTGGAGTTGCGGCGGCGTATCGGCGTCATCTTCCAAGATTTCGTCCACTACCACCTGCCCGCCTTCGAGAACGTGGGCTTCGGCCAGATCGATGCATTGGAGGACCGGCCGCGCATCGAGGGTGCAGCCGCCAAAAGCGGGGCGGATGAGGTCATCCGCGGACTGCCGGAGGGCTACGAGACAACCCTGGGCCGCTGGTTCCACAACGGCCGCGATCTCTCCGGTGGCGAGTGGCAGAAGATCGCGCTCGCCAGAGCCTTCATGCGCGAGTGTGAGTTACTCGTGCTCGACGAACCGACCGCGGCGCTGGATGCCGAGAATGAGCTGCGCGTGTTCACCCAGTTCCGTGAACTGGTGGCGGACCGGATGGCAGTGCTCATCAGCCACCGCTTCTCGACGGTGCGCATGGCCGACCGCATCTACGTGGTTGAAGAGGGCGCGCTGAGCGAGATGGGCACACACGCGGAACTGCTGCGCTTGGGCGGGACGTACGCCCGGCTGTTCACGTTGCAGGCCCAGTCCTATCGTTAGGCCCGCGTCCGCCTGGGCCAACTCGCCACGCAGTTCCCGTCGAAGATTCCCTCAAACCCCTGGGAGCTGCCTCTCGATGCCCCGCGTTCAATTCGCCAGGCCGCTGTTCAACGGCGCATCCGGCAGCGTGTCATCCTAATCGTCGGGCAAGGGCTTGGCAGAGGAAGCAGTATTGTGTACCAATCCCCGTTGCCAATCGACCGCACCTTTCCGGACTCAGGAAAGTTGCCGACGTCCTCTGGCTGTGGGGCGGTCGGGCCGCACTCACCGGAGAATGCGCCATGTGATGGAAACCGTCGGCTCGGTGCGTGCTCCATATTCGAGCGCGCTCACGACCATGCCTTAATGTTGGAGCACAGCCGCATGCGCGCGGTATGATGGACGAGCCAATGAAAGGAGAGAGAACAATGACCACCCTCAAACCCGGCGACATGGCGCCCGATTTCGAGCTTGTCAGTGATGAAGGCGCCAAGGTGCGCCTTTCATCACTGCGCGGCCGAAAGGTAGTCCTCTACTTCTATCCAAAGGATGACACGCCGGGCTGCACCAAGCAGGCCTGCGGCTTCCGGGATGCCTATGCTGACCTGGAATCGGTCGAGGCGGTTGTGGTCGGGGTCAGCATGGACTCTCCCGAGTCGCACGCGCGCTTCAAGAGCAAATACCGGCTGCCCTTCACCCTGCTCTCGGATCCGGATCACACCGTGGCCTCACGCTACGGAGCCTGGGGAGAGAAAACCCTGTACGGGAAGAAGTTTGAGGGGATCCTGCGCAGTCATTTCGTTCTCGACGAAGGGGGAGTGATTCTCGACGCGCGCGTCAAAGTTGCGCCGGATGATAGCGTGCGATTGGCGCGCGAGACCGTGAGCGGGGGCACACCCTCACCGACATGACGGAGCGGCACCGCCCTCGGCCACTCCCCGGCAGGGATTGCATCACCGATCGAAAAGCCCGTCCCGGATGGGCATGGAGGTAGTAGACTGTCGCGAGCCGGTCCCTCCCACCCTTCGCGTCACGGGAATGTTCCGACGAGGCTGTTGCTCCATGCACAAGCCGCCGCGTAAGATCATCCATCTCGATCTGGATGCCTTCTTCTGCGCCGCCGAGGAACTGAAGGACCCCTCGCTGCGAGGCACGGCCTTTGCCGTCGGCGGCCGGCCCGAGACGCGTGGGGTTGTCTCATCCTGTTCCTACGCGGCACGCCAGCACGGGGTGCGCTCAGCCATGCCCATGGCTCGCGCCATCCGGCTTTGCCCCGGGCTCACGGTCGTCCCCCCGCGCCACGGCTATTACAGTGACCTCTCGGATCAGGTGATGCAACGCATCGGAGATCTCACTCCGCTGGTCGAGCCGCTTTCCATCGACGAGGCCTTCCTGGATGTCTCGGATCTCCCCGACCCGCCCAGCGAAATCGCCGGGCGGCTGCAGGCGCGTATCTACAGCGAATTGCAGCTCCCCGCATCGCTGGGCGCGGCCAGCAACAAACTGGTCGCCAAGATAGCCACCGACGTCGGCAAGGCAGCCAACCGCGGCCCCTATGCGCCGATGGCCATCACCATTGTTCCTCCAGGGGACGAGGCAGCCTTCTTGGCGCCGTTGCCGGTCGAAGCCTTGTGGGGCGTAGGACCCAAGACCGCGGCACGCCTGAACCAGTTCGGCATTCACACCATCGGCGACCTGGCCGCGCGGCCCGAACCCGCGCTGGCAGACGACCTGGGGCAGGTCGGGCATGAGTTGTGGTTGCGTGCCCAGGGGCGCGACGATGACCCGGTGGTGACCGAATGGGCGGCCAAATCAGTGAGTCAGGAGACCACTTTCGCACGAGATGTGGAAGATCGGCAGGAGCTCATGCGGACTTTGCGCCGTCTGGCCGATCGCGTGGCGCGCCGGCTGCGCGCCGACGAGGTGACCGGAACCACGGTGAAGATCAAGCTGCGTTGGTCCGATTTCACGACCTTGACCCGCCAGGCGACTCTGCCGCAACCGACCGACCTTGACAATGAAATCTATGGGACGGCGCTGCAACTTTTCGAACGGGCATGGGTTCCGGCGAGGCCGGTGCGCCTCATTGGGGTTGGGGTCACCGGGCTCGGGCCGGCAGCTCGCCAGCTCGCATTGTGGAACGAGGCCGGCGAAAAGGAGCGCAAGCTGGTCGCGGCGGTCGACGCACTGCGCGAACGATTCGGAGATTCGGTCATTCGGCGCGGAAGCAGCCTGGCTGCATCCGACGACTGATCGGGCAATTGTGGAGGAGCCGATGGATGTAGCCTTCGTTCAGATTCACGTTAAGCTGGAAGCCGTCGACGCCTTTCTTGAGGCGACCCTCGAGAACGCCCGGCACAGCCAGCACGAACCGGGTATTGCGCGTTTCGAGGTCTACCAACAGAGCGAAGACCCCACGCGCTTCATTCTGCTCGAGGCCTATCGCACGGCCGAGGGGCCGGCCCAGCACCAAGCCACCCCCCACTACCTCAAGTGGCGCGAGAGCGTGACTTCCATGATGACCGAACCGCGCACGAAAGTGATCTATCAGAACCGCCATCCGAGCGACGCGGGGATGGGATGACGCTGTCCTTCGAGTTTGCGACCGCCGCCCGTATCCTCTTCGGCGCCGGGACCATCAACCAGGTCGCGCAGCTTGCGCTCGGTCTGGGTCGCAACGCGTTGGTGCTGCACGGCACCCGGGCCGCTCGCGCGCACACACTGCAGGCAGCCCTGGGTGAGGCAGGGATTGCCTGTGGATTGTGCTCGATTCCCGGCGAGCCGACGGTTCAGATGGCGGACGAGGGCGCCTTTCTGGCACGCCAGACCGGCTGCGACCTGGTCATCGGCATCGGCGGCGGCAGCGTGCTGGATGGCGCGAAGGCCGTGGCGGCGCTGGCCACGAATCCCGGCCCTGCGCTCGATTACATGGAAGTGATCGGGCGCGGACTGCCCGTCCGCGTGCCTCCCCTGCCCTGCATCGCCATCCCCACCACGGCCGGCACCGGCAGCGAGGTGACGCGCAACACCGTGCTGCTTTCACCCGAACACCGGGTCAAGGTGAGCATCCGCCATCCACTCCTGTTGCCGCGGGTTGCGGTTATCGATCCTGAGCTAACCTACAGCACGCCTCCAGACGTCACGGCCGCCGCAGGGATGGACGCGCTCACCCAACTCATCGAGCCGTTCCTTTCCATCCAGGCCAACCCCCTCACCGACGGGCTGGCCCGAGAAGGGATGCGCCGTGTGGCGCGCTCGCTCGAACGGGCCTACGCCTCGGGCAGCGACCCCGAGGCGCGCGAAGATATGGCTTTGGCCTCCCTCTTCGGCGGGCTCTGCTTGGCCAACTCGGGGCTGGGCGTCGTGCACGGCATTTCCGGACCGCTGGGCGGGATGTTCACGGCGCCGCACGGCGCCCTGTGCGCGCAAATCCTGCCACACGCCCTGCGCATCAACGTGCGAGCCATGCGGGCGCGCTCCCCCCTTGCGCCGGGCCTGGCTCGCGTGCACGAGGTGGCCGCATTGCTCACGGGCGATGCCACAGCCCCGCCGGAGGACGGCGTCAGATGGTTGGAGGAGTTGTGCCGTCGCCTGCAGATTGCTCCCCTCTCCCAATACGGCGTCACCTCCAAAGATATCCCCGCGCTAGTTGGGAAATCGCTTGCGGCCAGCAGCACCAAGGCCAACCCGATTGAACTGACCTCCGCCGAGGTGGCCGAGATCATCGAGGCCTCGCTCTAATCGCGCGGGCTTCAGCACGACTCTCAGAAGAAGACCGCGCCCACGCCTTTCGGCGTGGGCGCGCATGGTTTGCTGTTGACCACAACCTGCGCCGAGGCGAGTCAATCCACGACTTCGACCATCCCCGACCCCTGATTCAGGAAGGCGGCCATGATACGCAGCCGGTCGGCGGCGCCGCTGCCCACGAGTGCCTGCCCGGCTCCGCGCAAGTACTCGGCGACAACTTGCGCCTGGGCGCGTCCGGCATTCGACACCCCATCCCCTGGGATCCGCTTACAGCGTTCGAGCGCGGGGCGTAGGCGGGCGGCGAGGCTCCCGAAGGGGCTGGGCGGGTCGTCGCCGCGCAACGCGGCCGCCACGACTGAGCAATGGGAGTGCCCCAGCACCATCACGATGGGGATGTGCCAGATGCGCACGCCGAACTCCACGCTGGCGAGTACCGATTCGCTCAGCACCAACCCCGCGATGCGTATCACGAAGAGGTCGCCCACGCCGCAGTCGAAAACTACTTCCGGTGGGACAACTGACTCTGCGCAACTGATAATCATGGCGAAGGGCTGCTGGCGGTCCGGCGGCCCAGACCAGCGCCGGAAGACCTGGTTGGGATGGGTCAACTTGCCCGATGCGTATCGCTTGTTTCCGTCGATGAGCCGCTCGAGCATCAGATCGCCAACAGGGGATGTGCGGCCAAAATCCTTCATGGCGCCGCCCCAGGCAGACTCAAGCGCGACGTGCCGGTGGACCCTGCCCCGCGATTGGCCGTGAGAATGTGCATGCGCAGCCCTTCCGGCACCGATCGCCATTCCCTCAACGGTCGATCATGTGCGACCGAAAGATAGTCTTGCCGTCCCGCGTCCGGTAAGCCTCGTCCATAGGATGACCGGGACCCGAAGCAGCATGGCGACACCCCAAGCAACGAATGCGCTGCCAGCGCCTATATCCAATGCAGCACCGCGCCGAACGCGACCAGGCTCACCACATCCAACGCGCCGATAGCGCCGACAACCACCGCCTTCCTGCGCACCGAGGT
>JBGOXY010000095.1:0-8648 GCA_041479415.1 Anaerolineae bacterium | reverse complement strand
GGCCGGCCCGTACCGCCCCTCTCCCCTAAGAAGAAGGCTTCGATGCGACGCGACAGGCGGCGCAGGGCCGACCGCAGCCAGGCCATCGCACGGAAGATGAAGCGGCCGGAGAGGCGCCAGCGCGCGGCGGGCACGGGCGCGCGAGCAACCCATTGCAGAAGTGCCGCGCCCCAGGTGAGGCCGGCGCCGAAGCCGACCAGCACCACGCGGTCGCCGACGTGCAAGCGGCCGGCGGCGAAGGCTTCGCAGATTGCGATCGGGATCGAGGCAGTCGAGGTGTTGCCGTAGCGATCGACATTTACGAAGAAGCGGTCCATCGAGACGCGCAATTGTTTGGCGGCGGCCTCGATGATGCGCTGGTTAGCCTGATGCGGGATGATCAGGTCCACCTCTGCCAGCACGTAGCCGGCCTTGGCCAGCACCTCGCGTGTGGCCGTGGCCATGACGCGCGTCGCGAAGCGATACACCTCGCGGCCGTTCATGCTGACGAAGTGCAGCCCCTGGTCGATCGTTTCGTGTGTGGCGGGAAAGCGGCTGCCGCCGGCGGGCAGCGAAAGCAGATCGCCGCCCGAGCCGTCGGAGTGCATGCTGAAGGCGAGCACGCCGCCCGGCCGCGAGCTGGATTGAAGCACGAGCGCGCCCGCGCCGTCGCCGAATAGAACGCACGTCGAGCGGTCGTTCCAGTTGACGATGCGTGAGAGTGTTTCGGAGCCGATGACGAGCGCGTTCTCGAAGGCGCCGGTCTGGATCATTTGGGAGGCCACGCTCAGCGCGTAAACGAATCCGGTGCACGCGGCCGAGAGGTCGAAGGCGCCGGCCGAAGAAGCGCCGATCCTATCCTGCACCAGGCAGGCGGTGGCCGGGAAGATGTGCTCAGGCGAGGAGGTGGCGACGATGATGAGCTGCACCTGGCGCGGCGAGAGACCGGCAGCAGCCAGCGCCTTGAGCGCCGCATCGGTGGCCAGGGAGGCGGTGGTCTGCTGGGGCGAAGCCACACGCCGTTCGCGGATGCCCGTACGTTCGACAATCCACTCACTGGTGGTGTCGACCGTCCGCGCCAACTCCTCGTTGGTGAGCACGCGCGAGGGCACGCTCATGCCCCAGCCGGTGATGTGAGCGTAGCGGGCCATGGGGGGCTAGGCCTCGTGCGGCGCGGGCCCGAAGACCAGGCACGCGTTGTGCCCGCCAAAGCCGAAGGAGTTGGACATGGCGTGGCGGATGGCGACGCGCCGCGCCTGGTTGGGGACGTAATCCAGGTCGCACTCCGGGTCCGGCGTCTCGTAATTGATGGTGGGCGGTAGAAGTCCGTCGCGGATGGCGAGCAGGCTGAAGATGGCTTCGATGCCGCCGGCTGCGCCGAGCAGGTGTCCGGTCATCGATTTGGTCGACGAAACCGGTGTGTGGTGCGCGGCCTGGCCGAACACGCGCTTGATGGCGGCCGTCTCGCTGCGGTCGTTGAGCGGCGTGCTGGTGCCATGCGCGTTGATGTAGCCAATCTCGGTCGGCGGGAGCCTGGAATCCTTGAGGGCTAAGCTCAGGCAGCGCGCGGCGCCGGAGCCATCCTCGGAGGGGGCCGAAATGTGATAGGCGTCGTTGTTGACCCCGTAGCCGAGCAGTTCGCCGAGGATCTCGGCGCCGCGCGCCCGTGCATGCTCGAGGGATTCGAGCACCAGCACGCCGGCCCCCTCCGCCGCGACGAAACCATCGCGGTGCAGGTCGAAGGGGCGCGAGGCGTGCTCCGGCGCGTCGTTGCGCCGCGAAAGCGCGTTCATCACGTTGAACCCGGCCAGGGCCACGCGCACGATGCCCGCCTCCGCCCCGCCCGCCAGCATCACCTCGGCCGCGCCGCGGCGGATGACTTCGGCCGCTTCGCCGATGGCATTGGCGCCCGTGGCGCAGGCGGAAACAATCGCCAGGTTCGGCCCGCGAATGCCGAGATGGATGGCCACTTGCGCGCCGCCGCTGTCGGGCAGCATCAGCGGCACAAGGAAGGGGCTCACGCGGCGCGCGCCGCTTGTGCGCAGGGTCTCGACGCCTTCGATCAGCGTAGCGACGCCGCCGATACCCGTGCCGATGTAGGCGCCGATGTCATCGCGATTGGCGTCCGTGATCTGGAGTCGCGCGGCGGCCACGGCCTGCAGCGCGGCGACCATCGCAAACTGCGCGTAGCGATCCATGCGCCGGGCATCTTTGCGCCCGAAGTGGGCCACCGGGTCGAAGCCCTTGACCTCGGCGGCGAATCGCGTTTCCAGGTCCGAGGCATCGAACAAGGTGATCGGCCCGACGCCCGACCGTCCGCTGCCAATAGCGTCCCAGGTTGAGGCAAGGTCGTTGCCCAGCGGTGTAATGCAGCCCATGCCCGTAATGACAACTCGTCTGCGCACGCGTCCTCTCCTTGGGGGTCGCCTTCCACGCCCTCGGGCGGGGAATTGAGGGGAATTCGGACTGCCTGGATGAGGTTTGAGAGTATAACACCCGCACTGCGCACCGGATGCGAGGGGTGCGGGCGGCCCGTTTCACCGAGGCCTGCGCGCTTGGTGCCGGCGGACTTATACTCTCTGGGAGCGCGAGCAGGTCGCGGTCAGGAGCATTCGGCGGAGGAGCGACGGGCGATGGCGAGATCCACTCAAGGGGCGAAAACGCGACCGGCGCCCGGGAGCGCGGTGAGCGGTCGCCGTGCGGCGCGAGTCGTTTCGCTGACCCACCCATTGCACGAGGCCATCCCGGTCTGGCCGGGCGATCCGTATCCTTCCATCGAGCCAGTTGCCTCCTACGCCGCGAATGGTTTCCTCTTGCAGCGGATCACGCTTGGCGAGCACAGCGGGACCCATCTGGTTGCTCCGCGGGCATACACAGCGCGCGGCGCGTCGGTGGATGAGTTGCCGGCGAGCATGTTCGTCCTGCCGGCGTTGCTCATCGACAAGACGCGGGCCGCCCGCCTGAATTTGGACTACCTGCTCACACGGCGCGATGTGTTGACCTGGGAGCGCCGGCATGGCCGCATACCTCGCGGCGCGCTCGTCGTGCTGCGCACCGGATGGGAGGCGCGCTGGCCCGACCCGGATCGATTCCTCAACCAGGACGGTGTCGGGCGCATGCATTTTCCCGGCTTTTCGCTCGAAGCGGTCGAGTGTCTCGTCGACGAGCGCGGCATCGCGGGCCTGGGCATCGACACGCACGGGGTGGACGGTGGGCTCGATGCGAGCTTCGCCGCCAGCCGCAAGGCGCTCGATCGTCCGCGGGTGGTGCTCGAGAACCTGGCCAACCTTGGTCGCCTTCCGCCGCGTGGGGCGCTGGTATTCGTGGGCGCGCTGCCCATCGTCGGCGGCTCGGGATCGCCGGCTAGCGTGCTGGCGCTCATCCCATGAAGGGCAACCATGACCGCCGGCAGTAGCCGCACCGGGCGCATGCGCCTCGACATGCTGGTGGTTGAGCGCGGACTGGCGGCGACTCGTTCGCAGGCTCAACTGCTGATTCGCGAAGGCCACGTGCGGGTGGATGGCGAGCGCTGCATGCAGCCGGGGGAACAAATCGCAGAGGGGCGACGCATCGAGGTCGAGCAGGCCCCGCGATTTGTCTCGCGCGGCGGCGAGAAACTCGAAGCGGCGCTTGTGGAATTCGGAATTGAGGTTCAGGGGCTCGTATGTGCAGATGTGGGCGCCTCGACCGGCGGGTTCACCGATTGCCTCCTGCAACGCGGGGCGGCGAAGGTGTACGCGATCGACGTGGGTAAGGGCATCCTCGACTGGCGATTGCGGAGCGATTCGCGGGTGGTCGTGATGGAAGAAACCAATGCCCGCTACCTCGACCGATTGCCGGAAGCGATGGACCTGGTCACCGTGGACGCCTCGTTCATTTCGTTGCGCTTGCTTCTGCCGGTGTTGCGTGCGTGGCTTGCGCCGCATGGCCAGGCGGTGGCCCTCATCAAACCGCAGTTCGAAGCCGGGCGGGCGCAGGTCAAACGGGGCGGGGTGGTGCGCGATGCCGCCGTTCACCAGTCGGTGTTGGTTGAGGTGCTGACCGCGGCCTCCCATACGGGCTTGTGGCCGCATGGACTGGTGCGCTCGCCGCTGCGCGGCCCGGCAGGCAACGTCGAGTTTCTGGCCTGGCTTCGGCAGGAGGCAGCGCCGCATTCCATCGAACAGTTCGTGACTTTGCTCGGGCTCGACCGGATCCAGGTCTGAAGAGGCGGGCCGAAACTCAGGTATACTTGATGCGAGTCCTCTCCCTCCCGCCGCTCGGCGGGAGAATCGTGTGCCGCCGAGGCCCATGGACACCGCCCACATCCGCAACTTCTGCATCATTGCCCATGTCGACCACGGTAAATCGACGCTGGCCGATCGTTTGTTGCAGCTGACCGGAACCGTCAGCGAGCGCGATATGACCGAGCAGGTGCTCGACAGCATGGACCTCGAGCGCGAGCGTGGCGTCACGATCAAAGCCTCGGCGGTGCGCATGTCCTACCTGGCGGCCGACGGGCAAACCTACGAACTCAACCTGATCGACACACCCGGGCACGTGGATTTCGCGTACGAAGTCAGCCGGGCCTTGGCTGCATGCGAAGGGGCCCTGCTCGTGGTGGACGCCACGCAGGGCGTGGAAGCGCAAACATTGGCCAACCTGTACCTGGCGCTCGAATCGAATCTCGAAATCATCCCGGTGCTGAACAAGATCGACTTGCCGTCAGCCCGCAGCGAGGAGGTAGCGGGAGAAATCGTCCACCTGCTGGGCGTGGCGCGTGAGTCGATTCTCTCCATTTCCGCCAAGAATGGGACAAACGTCCCGGCGGTGCTGGAGTCCATAGTGCACAGCGTGCCGCCGCCCACCGGTTCGGCGGATGCCTCGACCCGCGCCTTGATCTTCGACTCGCACTACGATGCCTACAAAGGCGTGGTGGCCTACGTGCGAGTGCGTGAAGGCGATCTCAACCGTGCGCACTCCTTCCGGCTGATGTCGACCGGAGCGGAGTTCGACCCGATCGAGGTGGGGCACTTCTCGCCGGGTATGCGACCGAACACCAGCCTGAGCGCGGGCGAGGTGGGCTACGTGGCCACCGGGTTCAAGACCGTGCGCGAGTGCCGGGTCGGCGACACGATCACCTCCACCGCCAATCCGGCGAGCGAGCCGTTGCCCGGCTACCGCCAGGTGAAGCCGATGGTCTTCGCCGGGGTGTATCCGGTGGAAGGCGAGGACTACGCCGCGCTCAAGGACGCACTCGAGAAGCTTCAGCTCAACGATGCCTCGCTGGTCTTCGAGCCGGAGACCTCCCAGGCGCTCAATTTCGGCTTCCGCTGCGGTTTCCTCGGCCTGTTCCATATGGAAATCTTCCAGGAACGGCTGGAACGCGAATACGATCTCGACGTCATCGCCACGGCGCCCTCGGTGGAATACGAAGTGCTTCTGCACGACGGTCGCGTGGTGCGCATCGATTCACCGGCCGACCTGCCGCCCGAAACCGAAATCGCCGAAGTGCGCGAGCCCTGGATGCTGATCGAGGTCTTCACGCCCGACACGTACTACGGGACGGTCATGGACCTGGTCACCCAACACCGGGGCACCTTTGCGGGCCAGGAGTACCCCGCACCCGGCCGCGTGCAGCTGCGCTTCGAGCTGCCCCTCTCGGAAATGATTATCGACTTCTACGACCAGCTCAAATCGCGAACGCGTGGATACGCCTCGCTCGACTATCACTTTGCGGGCTACCGGGTCGAAGATCTGGTACGGCTCGACATTCTGATCAGCGAGGAACCGGTGGACGCGCTCGCCTCGATCGTCCACCGCGAGCAGGCCTACAACAAGGGTCAGCGCCTGGTGACCAAGCTTAAAGAGATCATCCCGCGCCAGTTGTATGCGGTGCCGATTCAAGCCGCGGCCGGCGGGCGAGTCATCTCACGCGCCAATGTCAAGCCGCTGCGCAAAGACGTGTTGGCCAAATGCTATGGCGGCGACATCACCCGCAAGAAGAAGCTGCTCGAAAAGCAGAAGCGCGGCAAACGGCGGATGAAGATGGTGGGCAACGTCGAGCTTCCGCAGGAGGCCTTCATGGCCATCCTGCGCATCGAAGGGGAATAATGCCCGGAAGATTCCACAGCCGGTGGGTCTGCAACAATGAGGTGCCGAGGTGAAGGAACGCGCCCCTCTGCGCCTTGCGTTGCGCTGGGCGCCCGGCCTGGCCCTCAGCCTGGTCGCGGTGGTGCTCCTGTTGCGCGTCGTCAGCCTGGAGCATCTTGCCGCAGCCTGGCAACGGGCCAATGGGCTGTACTTCCTTCCGGGTGCCGCGTTGCTTCTCGCGGCGATGATCGTACGCGGGTTGGCCTGGCGCGTGCTGGCGGGCGGGCGGATCCGCCCAGCGCGCGCATTCTGGGTGCTCAACGTGGGCTATTTGGTCAACGCCGTTTTGCCTCTACGCCTGGGGGACTTGGCGCGCGCGGTCCTGGCCGGCTCTCCACGGGAGGGTGAAGCGTCGACAATCACTGCCAGCAGCGCATTGTCCTCGGTTGTGCTGGAGAGAGTGCTCGACCTCGTGTGCATTCTCGGGCTAATGTTGCTGGCACTGCCGGTGGTGGCCGGCCAAGCGTGGGGCGGGCGAACGATTGTCTGGACTCTGGCTACTGCAGGCCTTGGCGTGGTCGGCGTGCTGGCAGCCGGCCTGGTGCGCCGTCCGCTCATCCGCTGGCTGAGCGTGCGCACAAGCCCAGCTTCGCGCTCGGCGCGCTGGGTCGAGCGTCTGGAAAGCTTCTTGCATGGGCTGGAAGCGCTTCGCGATTGGCGCACTGCGCTGCCAGCCATGCTTCTGCTGGCCGCAACGTGGTTCATCTGGCTGGTCGAGTACACCGTTCTGCTGCGCGCCTTTGTACCGTCCGCCGCCCTTGGGCAGGGCCTGGTTGCGCTGGTGGGTTCGGCGCTGGGCATGATGGTCCCTTCCTCGCCAGGCGGGATCGGTGTCTATGAGGCGGCCGTGGTCGGCGCGCTGGGGGTGATCCACATCGATTCGGAGACGGCCTTGGCCTATGCCATCTCGGTCCACGTGCTCAATTCGGCGGGGGTTATTGTGTTGGGCTTGATTGGTCTCGCGCGAGAAGGACAGACGCTGGAGCGTCTCATGCGAGAAGTGGGGCGTGTCTCTGCCGGACACCAACCGCACGCGACGCCGCCCGCCTGAACGACGTGTCGGCCACCGACTGCTCATGCGCATTCTGATTGCCCTCACCTACTACCGCCCGCACGTTTCGGGCCTGACGATCTACGCCGAACGTCTGGCGCGGGCCCTGGTTGCACGCGGGCATCGAGTGACGGTGCTTACCTCGCGCTTCGACGCACACCTGCCGGCGCGCGAGACGCTCGGCGGCGTGGAGATCGTTCGCCCGTGGGTTATGGCGCGCTTGAGCAAGGGCGTGCTCATGCCGGCCATTGGGTTTTGGGCCACACGCCTGGCCGCCTCGCACGATGCGTTGAGCATCCACCTGCCTCAGTTCGATGCTCCGGGCCTTGCCGCGCGCGGCCGCACCCTGCGTCGCCCGACGGTCCTCACCTATCATTGCGATCTCAGCCTGCCGCCGACATCATTCAATCGTGTCGCAAATCAGGCGGTCCATCTCGCCAACCACCTCGCGGCGCGTGCCGCGGATCGCATCGTTGCATACACCCGCGACTACGCGGAGCATTCGCCATTCCTCTCGCGCTACCTGAAGAAGGTGCAGGTCATCCCGCCTCCGGTAGAGGTCGTGCGGGCCGCGCCGGCCGAGGTGGAGGCCTTCCGCATGCGCTACGGATTGGCCGGCCGCACCATCGTGGGGATGGCTTCGCGCCTGGCAACCGAGAAGGGGGTCGAATACCTTCTCGCCGCGCTTCCGGCGGTGAGGGAGGCCTTTCCCGATCTCACAGTTCTCTTCGCCGGACAGTATCAAAACGTGCTGGGTGAACAGAGTTACGCACGCCGCCTCGCACCGTTGATCTCCGCGCTCGGCGACCGGTGGCGCTTCCTAGGCACACTCGACCCGCGTGAGATGAGCGCGTTCTTCAAGGCCTGCGCCGTCACCGTGCTGCCGAGCATCAACAGCACGGAGAGCTTCGGGCTGGTGCAGATCGAATCGATGATGTGCGGGACGCCGGTGGTGTCTTCCGGGCTGCCCGGCGTTCGCCAGCCGGTACTGCTGACCCACATGGGCCAAGTGGTGCCAGTGGGTGCGCCGACGGACCTGGCGCGGGCGCTGATCGAGGTGCTTCGGTCGCCGAAGCAGTATGCACAGCCAGCGATTGACCTGGCCGCCACATTCTCGCCCGCCGCGGTTGCCGAGGCTTACGAAAAGCTCTTTGCCGAGATTTCGACCGCGCGCGGTGCGCCCGCCGGCCGAGGCCTCTAACATGGCCGAACCCACACCGCGCGCCATCCTCCGCCGCCATCTCAACGCGTTGCCCTACTTCCGCGCCTTGGTGCGTGCGGTCGAGGATCGTTTCTATCAAGAACTGCCGCTGCCGCGTCCCGTCCTGGATATCGGCTGCGGCGACGGGCATTTTGCCTCGGTTGCGTTCGACCGGCCGCTCGACTGTGGGTTGGATCCATCACCGATCGTTCGCGAGGCGGCGGCCCGCGGCGGGTACCGCCTGGTAGTGCAGGCCGACGGCGGGCGACTCCCTCTCCCGTCAAG
>JBGOXY010000094.1:0-8665 GCA_041479415.1 Anaerolineae bacterium | reverse complement strand
CCTGTACTACGGCGACTTCCGCGCCGTGCGGGATGTCAACCTGGTTGTCCAGCGCCAGCACATCACCGCCATCATCGGACCGTCCGGCTGCGGCAAGAGCACCCTGCTGCGCTCCTTCAATCGCATGAACGACCTCATCCACGGGTCGCGGGCCGCAGGTCGAATCATGTTCGCCGGCCAGAACATCCTCGACCCGGAGGTCGACCCGGTCGCCCTGCGCCGCCGCATCGGCATGGTCTTTCAGAAGCCCAATCCATTCCCCAAGACGATCTACGAAAACGTCGCCTGGGGTGCGCGGGTCAATAGTTTCCGGGGCGACCTCGGTACACGGGTGGAGACCTCGCTACGTCAGGCTGCCCTGTGGGATGAGGTCAAGGACAAGCTCGAGCGCGACGCACTGACCCTCAGCCTGGGCCAGCAACAACGCCTGTGCATCGCCCGCGCCTTGGCCGTCGAGCCGGAAGTCATCCTCATGGACGAGCCGTGCTCAGCGCTCGACCCGATCGCCACCCTCAAAATTGAGGACCTGATGCGCTCGTTGGCGGCCACCTATACAATCGTCATTGTTACGCACAACATGCAGCAAGCGGCGCGCGTCTCGGACATCACCGCCATGATGATGCTCGGCGATGATCGCACGGCAGGCACGATCATTGAGGTAGGCGACACCAAAACAATCTTCACGCGACCAAAAGACAAACGCACCGAGGATTACGTCACGGGCCGGTTCGGCTAACGGCGCCGGGCAGAGAACGCGCGCAGGGAGGCAAATCCATGGCGAATGCAGGCAGAATCCCCGAAAAGCAACGGGTGCGGCTCGTGCGGGACATCGCCCGGCTCAATGAGGATGTGCTCAGCTTGGGCAGCCTGGTCGAGCAGGCCACGCTGCAGTCGGTCGAGTCGCTCAAGCTGCGCGATTTCGAAGCGTCACGGCGCATCATTCACGAAGACCGCGAAATCAACCGCCGCCGCTTCGCCATCGAGGAGGCGGTGCTGGCGGTCATTGCCACCCAGCAACCTGTGGCGCACGACTTGCGCCGGCTGACCGCCATCCTGGACGTCGTGACCGAATTGGAGCGCATGGGCGACTATGCCAAGGGCATCGCCGAGATCAACCTGCGCATCGGTGAAAAGCCGCTCATCAAACCGCTCATCGACGTGCCGCGCATGGCAAACAAGGCGGTGGACATGCTCCACAGGGCGGTGGGCGCCTTCGTTGCGGGGGACGCGGTCGAGGCCCGCTCTGTCCCGCAGGCCGACGAGGAGGTCGACCAACTGTATAACCAGGTCTACAACGAGCTGGTGATGCACATGATCTCGGACCCGCGCACGATCGACGGCGCCACCTACTTGCTGTGGGTGGCCCACAACCTCGAACGGCTGGCCGACCGGGTGACCAACATCTGCGAACGGACGATATTCCTGGTGACCGGGGAGCAATTGGAAATGGACAGTGAGGAGGATTTCGCCTAGCCCGCGCGCCCGCCGCAGCCCGCAGCGGTCCCATCGAGTGTGCCGTTCCGTTGTGCGTTTTCTCCTTTTCCTTCGCCGGTGGTAGACTAGAAAGCGCGCTGGTGCCGCGATCCCTCTTCCAGCGGTTGGAGGCCCAATGCCTGCCGTCCGGATAGTCTGTATCGAAGACGACCCGCAAATCATCGAGCTGGTGCGGACGATCCTCGGCCGCAAGGGCTATCAAGTCATCGGTGCGACGGGCGGCCAGGAGGGGTTGACCCTGGTCCAGGTGCAGCACCCCGATCTCATCCTGCTCGATTTGATGATGCCGGATCTGGACGGCTGGGAAGTCTACCGGCGGTTGAAAGAGGATCCGCTGTTGGCGCCCGTGCCAGTGATGGTGGTGACGGCACGCGCCCAAGATATCGACCGGGTTCTCGGGTTGCACGTGGCCCACGTGGATGACTATCTCACCAAACCCTTTACGCCCAAACAGCTCACCGACAGCGTCGAGCGCATTTTGGCGCGGCGGCGCACCGCCTCCTCCGGGTGATGGGATAGCATGCCTGATCTCAGTGAACCCGCGTTTTCCAGCGGACATCAAGGCGCATGCGCCATCGGCAATCGCACGCGCGGCGCACCCCTGGCCGGGCAGGTGCGCATCTGCCGCAGCTTCGGATCGCGGCTCAGGGGGCTGATGATGCGTCGCCATCTGGGCAGTGAGCAGGGGGCTCTGCTAGTGATGAGCACGACCTCGCGCATCGATTCGGCCATCCACATGCTGTTCGTCTTCTTCCCGTTAGCCGTCTTCTGGCTCGATGAGGACGGTGTGGTTGTCTCGCGCTGCCTGGCCAAGCCGTGGCGCCTGTTCTATGCCCCGCAGCGCCCCGCTCGCTACGTGCTCGAAGTGGCTCAGGCGCGAATCGATTCAGCCGCCGTGGGAGACTGCCTTGCGCTGGATGCTGCGGGCGCTGCGCGCTAGCGCGCTGCTCGCCCTCCTGTTGGTGCTGGCCCGGCCGGCCTCTGCCCAGGTGCAGGGGCCGATTTACATTGTCCAACCGGGCGACAACCTGACCGTCATTGCCGCCCGCTTCGGAACACGCCTCGATGAGCTGATGGCGGTCAACGGATTCGACCTCGCGCACGTCCTACAACCCGGCGAGCGCATCATGATCCCGGGCCTGGAGGGGATCCGCGGGGTGCTCACGACGCATACGGTCGAATTCGGCGAGAACCTGACGACGCTCACTCTGCGCTTTGGACTATCGCCGGAGGCCGTGCTGCGCCTCAATCACACAGCCAACCCTGAGCGTCTCTTTGCCGGCCAAGAACTTGTCGTCACACAACCGGAGGAGGCCGCCCCTGCTGCCATGGTGAGCGAGGTGCGCATCGAGCGCGGGCGACTGGCGCCGCTGGCGAGCGGTGAACCGCTGCTGCTCAGCGCTGCGATGGGCGGGCTTAACCCATGGGCGCTGGCGCAGGTCAACGGTCTGCAATCCTTTGCCGACCAATTCACGGGACGCACGCTGTATGTCGCTGAGGGCGATCAACCGTTGCGCGCCTGGCCGGCTCCCATCACCGAGGTTCGCTTCCGGACATTGCCGCTCACGCAAGGACGGACGGCCGAGGTGCATGTGGAATCGTCGGCTGCGGCACGCGTGCAAGGCGTGCTCGCATCTTACGTATTGAACTTCGCCGAAAGCGACAACGCCTGGGTGGCGCTGCAAGGAGTGCCCGCCATGATCGACCCCGGCGTCTACCCCTTCTCGATCCGCTTGCGGCTCGAGGATGGGACAACGCGTGAGTTCAGCCAGGACGTGGCGGTCGCCTCTGGTGACTACCCCAATGACCCGCCCCTGGCGGTGAACCCGGAAACGCTCGACCCGGCCGTCAATCAACGCGAGCTGGAAACGATGCGCGCCATGGTGGCCGCCTTCACCCCGGACCGGGCGTGGAGTGCTCCGTTCAGCGAGCCGGTGGATACCGGAGTCACATCCTCGTTCGGCCGCCGCCGGCTCTTCAATGGCATGTACGCCACCTACCACGCCGGGATAGACTTCGCCGGACGGGTGGGCCGCGAGATCTTCGCGCCAGCCGGGGGGCGGATCGTATTCACCGGCCCGCAAGATGTGTGCGGGATGGCCACGGTCATCGATCACGGGTGGGGCGTCTTCTCGCGGATATGTCACCAGGATTCGGTGAGCGTTCAAACGGGGCAGATGATCGCGGAGGGGGAGCGGATCGGAACGATTGGGCGTAGTGGCCGGGTGACTGGTCCGCACCTGCACTGGGAGGTTTGGGTGGGGGGCGTGCAAGTGGACCCGCAGCAGTGGCTGGACGAGTTGTTCCCTTAGGAGGGATCAGGCGCGCTCGAAGCCGCCTCGGGCTCATCACCCTTGGCGGCCAAGATCTCGCGTGCTTGCTCAGCGAAGCGGGCGGGGACGAATACTTGCACGCGGCCCAATGCACCCACCGTCACCCGGTAGGCGCTGCCGGCCGCCTCCGAACTGAGCATAACCGGAATGCTGTTGGCCTCGAGCTGGGAGCGGCACCACTCGCCCTCAAGAACACCGTAGACTTCAGCAACACACACGATGTCCGCATCCATCATGCACCTTTTGCTCAGCTCATCGCGACCGCTGGTCTAGTGTAACGCCGGTCTCGCTCCGCGCGCAACCCGGCTTCCGGAAGGATCTATGGGGGTTGCAGAGGTTTGACGAGGAGAAGCTCATGGCTCCCATCAATCTCGTCCTGATCGGGTTTGGCAACGTCGGGCGTGCCTTGGCGCGAATGCTCGTGGCCAAGGAGGCGGAGCTGCGTCAAGTGTACGGGTTGGAATTCCGCCTGACCGGCGTTCTCACACGCGCCCATGGGCTGGCGATCGCCTCGGAGGGATTGCCGATCGAAGATCTCGTGCGCGGCGTGGAGGCGGGTGGGCGCCTGGATGAGTTCGGGCGGACCAAGCCGCTCGCGCAATTGGATCAGAACTTGCGCCTGGCTCAGGCCCAGGTCATGGTCGAGGTCACGCCGCTCAACCCGCGCACCGGAGAGCCGGCTCTCACGCATGTGCTGACGGCGCTCGAAGCGGGGGTCCACGTTGTCACGGCGAACAAGGGGCCGCTGGTCTACGGGTACAAGACGTTGCGCGACCTCGCCGCACAGAACCACCTGCATTTCCTTTTTGAGTCGACCGTACTCGATGGTGCACCGGTCTTTTCGCTCTTTCGCGAAACACTTCCGGCGGCCCGCCTTCTCGGATTTCGCGGAGTGCTCAATTCGACCACCAACTTCATTCTTGGCGAACTCGAGGCGGGCAAGGATCTGGAGCAGGCGGTGCGCGCGGCACAGGCGCTGGGGATTGCCGAAACCGACCCCTCGGCGGATGTGGACGGGTGGGATGCGGCAATTAAGGTGGCGGCGCTGGCGACCGTGCTGATGGACTCGCCCATCCTGCCTTCGCAAGTCAAACGCGAGGGCATTCGGGGCATCACCCCCGCCATGGCGCGTGAGGCGCGCGGCGCCGGGCGCCCGATCAAATTAGTGTGTCGCGCTCGGCGCACAGCCAGTGGCGGCCTGGATGCTTCCGTGGGCCCGGAGAGCCTTCCGTGGGGTGACCCCTTGGCGAGCGTCTCAGGGACCTCGTCGGTGATTCATTTCGAAATCGACATGCTGGAGGGGCTGACCCTGATCGAGCACAACCCGGGACCCCAGACCACCGCCTATGGCCTGTTGGCGGATCTGATCCATGCCACCCGCAACCCGGCGGGATAGTCTCGCCGCGCGATGCTGGGCGATTGGGCCTTTGATATAATCGCCCACCACACATCGTTCGGAGAGCACAGCGGACGGCGGAAGACGAGCAGGCTGCGCGGCGATCAGCATCGCGTGCTCGTTTGCCTTTAATGCAAGCCGTGCAGCCTGCGCAGTCGCCGGCCAACCCTGAGCTGGCCGTGAGGACTCGCGTGGGCGGTCAGGCGTCGGGCGTCGGTCTGCGCGATCTGGCGCGCTGAGGGTTAAAGAGAGGCCGAATGTACAAGACGCATACCTGTGGCGAGTTGCGTGCCACTCATCAAGGAACCGAGGTCACCCTCGCCGGTTGGGTTCATCGCCGGCGGGACCATGGTGGGGTGATCTTCCTCGATCTGCGCGATCGCTGGGGAATCGTGCAAATCACAGCCCACCCGGATGTGGAGCCTCAGGCCCATGCGGCGGCCATTGATGTGCGCAACGAGTTTGTCTTGCAGGTGCGCGGGGTTGTGCGCCGCCGGCCGGCCGGCATGGAAAACCCTGGGCTGGCCACCGGCGAGATCGAAATCGAAGCGCGTGAGGTCCGCATCCTTAACCCTGCGCGCACGCCGCCCTTCGTGATCAACGAAGACAAGCCGGTGGAAGAGAGTGTGCGCCTCAAGTATCGCTACCTCGACCTGCGCACCGAGCACATGGCGCGCAACCTCCTGCTGCGCCACCGCGTCGTGAAGTTCATCCGTGACTACATGGATGCTCACGGATTCCTTGAGGTCGAGACGCCCATCTTGTTCAAGACGACGCCGGAGGGAGCACGCGACTATCTTGTGCCCTCGCGCGTCCATCCCGGAAAATTCTACGCGCTGCCGCAGAGCCCGCAGCAACTCAAGCAGTTGCTCATGGTGGCAGGCATCGAACGGTACTTCCAAATCGCGAGGTGTTTCCGGGACGAAGACCAGCGCGGCGACCGCCAGCCCGAATTCACGCAATTGGACGTGGAGATGTCGTTCGTCGAGCGCGACGACGTGATGGACCTGGCGGAAGACCTCTTTACCCGGTTGGTCGCGGAGGTTACACCGGCGAAGCGGCTGCTGGCCAGCCCCTGGCCGCGCCTCACCTACGCCGAAGCCATGGCGCGCTTCGGCAAGGACAACCCCGACCTGCGTTTCGGCATGGAGCTCAAGGATGTAACCGACCTGGCTCCGGGCAGCGGGTTCAAAGTCTTCGAGGAGGGGGCGGCCCACGGCGGGCACGTGCGCGGGCTGAATGTCAAGGGACAGGCCGAGTGGAGCCGCAAGCAGATCGACGAGCTGCTCGAGTTCATTCGCCCCTACGGCGCCAAGGGCCTGGCCTACCTGGCCCTCACCTCGAGCGGAGAGGTGCGCTCGTCTTTCGCGAAATTCCTCGCCCCCGACCGGCTGCAGGCGTTGGAGGCTAGGCTGGAGACTCAGCCGGGTGACCTGCTGCTCTTCGTCGCCGACAAGCCCTCGGTCGTATTCGAATCCTTGGGTCGTTTGCGCGTGCATTTGGGCGAGCGTCTCGGCCTATGCGATCCCAATCTGCTCGCATTCTGCTGGGTCATCGACTTCCCCTTCGTGGTGTGGAGCGACGCCGACAAGCGTTGGGATCCGAGTCACCACTTGTTTACTTCGCCCGTGCTCGAGGATATTCCATTACTCGACACCGCGCCCGGCCAGGCGCGCGGGCAGCAATACGACTTGGTGCTCAACAACTACGAGGTCGGCGGCGGATCCATCCGCATTCACGACCGTGCGCTGCAGGAGAAGGTCTTCCAACTGATTGGGCTCGACCCTCAGGTGGCGCGCGAACGGTTCGGGCATATGCTCGAAGCCTTCGAGTACGGCACACCGCCGCACGGCGGCATCGCTCCCGGGATCGACCGCCTGTGCATGGTGCTGGCCGGGGAGGAGAACATCCGCGAGGTGATCGCCTTCCCAAAGAACCAACAGGCGGCGGACGTGATGGCGGGTGCCCCCTCCGCGGCCGACCCACAGCAGTTGCAGGAATTGAGCATCCGCGTGGTGACCCCGGAGTGAGTTGCGGGTGGGGGGCTCTTGTGGTATAAGGCGAGCAACCCTGCTGTGTTGGTGATGCAGCATCGCGTTTTGAGCCAACACGGTCTGAGAGGGTTCCTTGCTCACGCGGGCAAAGCGATAGGCACTCGCCAAGGCTGACCTCGCGGGCAGGTTCCCACCTGCGAAAGCAGGTTCAAAACAAAGCAGCACACGGCACAGCGGGGAGGTCTCATTCGCCACCTGTCATTCCGAAGAGGATCGGGCAGGTGGCTTTTCATGCCGGGCTCGATGGGGAAAGGTTATCCAGGGCGGTTGGTTGCAAGGGAGGAATGCCGGGTGGGAGCAGAATCTCCTGCAATCCCTCGCCTGTGCCCCTTGACCCCCGCCGGGGACACTTGACTCCCTGGCATGTGGGCGCTATAATACCCATTCGCCTACCTCTGGATTGAACACGCGTCCACCCAATTGGCCACTTTTCGTCTCTCCCCTAGCGCCAGGGGAGAAGCGTTTTCCTGCGCCCGAAGTCTAGGAGTGTCCTATGCCGCAATGGGGCCGGAAATCCTACGCCCGCATCCCGGATCTGCACCCGCTGCCTAACCTAATTGAAGTCCAACTCGATTCCTTCGAGTGGTTTAAGAAGGAAGGGTTGGCGGAACTGTTCGACGAGATCTCCCCGATCGAGTCGTTCAATAAGGGGATGCGCCTGTACTTTCCGGGCAACAGCCCGGAGGCCCGCGAATGGGGCCTGAAGTACTGGTTTGAAACGCCCAAGTACGGCATCGAGGAGTGCCTCGAGCGCGACATCACGTTTGCCGCGCCGCTTTACGTTTCGGTCCTGCTGATCGGGCCGGAAGTGCCGGAGCCGATCAAGCAAGACATCTTCATCGGCGACCTGCCGTTGATGACCGAGAAGGGCACCTTCATTGTTAACGGCAGCGAGCGCGTGGTGGTGTCGCAGCTCATCCGCTCGCCGGGTGTGTATTTTGAAGCGGCCGAAGATCGCACCAGCGGGCGGCGCCTGGCCTCGGCCAAGCTCATCCCCGATCGTGGCGCGTGGATGGAATTCGAGACGCGCAAGTCCGACTACTTGACCCTGCGCTTCAACCGCAAGCGCACGGTCCCGGTCACCATGCTCTTGCGCGCAATGACCGCCATCTCCGACGGCATCGGCGAATCACCGCTGCGCGACGGATCGGAGGAGGCCATCCGCGAGCTCTTCAAGGACGCGGATTCCAACCCCGACCGCTCCTACATTGAAAACACCCTCAAACAGGAACCGACCTGGGAAGTGAAAGAGGGGCGCACCATCGCGGACGAGGCGCTGATCGAGTTTTACAAGCGCATGCGCCCGGGCGATCCCTCGACGCTCGACAACGCGCGCCAGTATCTGCGCGAGCAGCTTTTCGACCAGCGCCGTTACGACCTGGAGCGGG
>JBGOXY010000093.1:0-8728 GCA_041479415.1 Anaerolineae bacterium | reverse complement strand
GATCGCCTTTTTGACTTCGGCCAAATGCACCAATGAAGAGAACTACCTTCTGCAGAAGATCGCCCGGGGAGTGATCGGCAGCAGCCACATCGATCACTGCGCCCGTCTCTGACATTCCAGCACCGTGGCCGGTCTGGCCACCACCCTTGGCTCGGGCGCGATGACCAATACGATTCGCGACGCCTGCACCGCGGACGTCTTGCTGGTGGCGGGCAGCAATACCACCGAGGCCCACCCCGTCATTGGCTTGGAGATGAAGGCGGCTGTGCGCCAGCGCGGGGTCAAGCTCATCCTGGTCGACCCGCGTGAGATCGAGCTGGCTAAGTTCGCCACCATGCATCTGCGACACTACCCAGGCACGGACACGGCAGTGTTCAATGCCATGGCGCGAGTCATCCTTGATGAGGGGCTCGAAAACCGGGCCTTCATCGAGGAACGCACGGAGAACGTGGAGGCTCTGCGCCAATCGCTCGCCAGCTTCACACCCGAATGGGCGGCAGAGGTGAGCGGCGTGCCGGCCGAGGATATTCGAGCTGCGGCGCGCATGTATGCCCGGGCCAATGCTGCCGCCATCTTTTGGGCGATGGGCATCACCCAATCCACGCACGGCACCGACAACGTCTTCTCGCTCTCGAATTTGGCCCTGTTGGCCGGGCACCTCGGCCGCCCGGGCACCGGCCTCAACCCGCTGCGCGGGCAGAACAACGTGCAGGGCGCCTGCGACATGGGCGGGCTGCCCAACGTATACACCGGCTACCAACCTGTGGCGGATACCGCCGTGCGTGAGAAATTCTCCGCCGCGTGGGGCACCGACAGACTCCCATCAGCGGCCGGGTTGACAGTCACAGAGATCATGGATGGGGCGCTGCAAGGGAAGATCCATGCGCTGTACATCATGGGTGAGAACCCTCTCCTGTCAGACCCCAACCTTCACCATGTCCGCCTTGCTTTGGATAAGCTCGAGTTGCTGGTTGTACAGGATCTGTTCTTGAACGAGACAGGCGAGCGTGCGCATGTGGTCCTACCGGGCGCCTCTTTTGCGGAGAAGAGCGGCACGTTCACCAACACCGAACGCCGCGTCCAGCTGCTTCGTCCGGCCATCGCACCCCTGGGCGGTGCCCGTCCGGATTGGATGATCCTGTGCCAGGTCGGGGAACGGCTGGCCCGCGCACTCGATATCGTCTCGATGCCCGCGACCACCCCGGCAGTGCGAACGGTGACCGACTGGGAGTACGACGGCCCGGAGAATATCTGGGCGGAGGTCGCGGCGCTAACACCCTCCATGGCGGGCATCACCCACGCGCGCTTGGAGCAGGCCAGCCTGCAATGGCCGTGCCCTTCAGCGGACCATCCCGGAACGCCCATCCTGCACACGGCCAAGATCGTGCGCGGCAGAGGCCGCTTCATGCCCATCACCTATCGGCCGCCCGCCGAGCAAGTTGACGACGAGTATCCATTGATCCTCTCCACCGGGCGCATTCTCTTCCACTGGCACGGCGGGACGATGAGCCGCCGCTCGGCCGGGCTGGAGCGGCTGGCTCCAACGGCCGAGGTGGAGGTCAATCCGCTGGATGCGCAGCGCTTCGGGTTGGTGGATCAGGCGCTGGTGGAGGTTGCTTCTCGGCGCGGGCGGATTCGCGCCCAGGCGCGGGTGACCGAGCGCTCGCCGCGCGGGACAGTCTTCGCAACCTTCCACTATGCCGAGGCGGCCGCAAACCTGCTGACCTTGGATGCGGTCGACCCGGTCGCCAAGATCCCCGAATACAAAGTGTCCGCGGTCCGCATCCGCCCCGTACGCGCGAAGCAGATCCGACCCAGCAAATAGCGAATTGGTCTCGCACGGCTGACAGGAGGGCTTCCACCAATACGGCGGAAGCTCTCTTGCTTTGAGCTGTGCCTGAGTGCGAAGCGTTGTGGACATAAACCATCCGGATACCTCGCGGGCAGCTCTGGTTGGATTCTGAACCGTCCGTCGCGCCCAGAGGATCCCTAGGGTTAATAACCTAAGTGATGAAAGTCAACCCTTTTCCAGTATGCTTCCACTCCCTGATTCGTCGGCAATCAATTACAGTATTGTCTACCATACTTCTCTAATAAAATGACTACTTGGACTAGGTTCACGACCCGATTGCGATTACGGCTTGCAGGTCAGCCCATGCTGAGCCGCTTGTTCATCGGCAACTCGCTGGTGATCATCCTGGGGGCCATCGGCGGCACGCTGGTCACCAGCCGCGTGGCCAGCATGAACATCGAAGCCGACACGTGGCTCATCCTGCTTTTCGCCTCGATCGGTGTCGGCCTCAGCCTGATCGTCAATTTTTGGCTCACCCGGGCCACGCTCCGCCCGCTGCATGAGCTGGTCAGCGATGTCGACCACATACAGGATGGGCACGCGGCCACTCGAGTTCGAGCGCTGGCCGGATCCGACCCGGATGCGGGCCGTCTGGCGGAGGCGATCAACTCGATGCTTGACCGGCTTGAGCGGCGCACCCTCGAATTGCGCGCGTTGACCGAACGGGTCATCAGCGCTCAGGAAGAGGAGCGCAAGCGTATCGCGCGGGGAATGCACGATGACACGGGTCAGGCCATCTCCACGGTCATCATCGGTCTGGAGCGCATGGCCGGGATGGTGCCGGCCGAAGCTCCCGAGCTGGCCAAGCGCATTGCCGCGACGCGCGAGATCGCAACGCGCACACTGGAGGATCTGCGCGCCGTGGTTTACGGATTGCGCCCGACGATGCTGGACGATCTCGGTCTCGCGCCGGCTATCCGCTGGTATGCGCGATCGCAACTCGAAGACGCGGGCATCCAGCTCATGCTGGACCTGCCCGACGGGCTGGCACGGGCAACCCCGGAAGTCGAAACGACCGTCTTTCGTATTGCTCAGGAGGCGGTCAACAACGTCAAACACCATGCTGGCGCACACCGCGTGGCGATCGTGCTGCGCGTCGATGCCGGCTGGCTTGAATTGCGAGTCGAGGACGACGGACGAGGTTTCGATGTGGGGCGGACGTCGCAGGAGGCGCTGCGTCTGCGGCGCTTCGGGCTGATGGGCATGAAAGAACGGGTGGATCTCGTGGGGGGCAGCCTGCAGGTTGAATCGCAGCCGGGACGTGGCACCCAGCTGGTCGCGCGCATTCCGGCCGAAGCGCGTGTGGAGACGTAAGCGATGGACACCATTCGCGTGCTGCTGGTGGACGATCACACGGTCTTGCGCGAAGGGATTCGCGCCCTCCTGGAAGACCAACCCGACATGAGCGTGGTCGGGGAGGCGGAGGACGGACGCATGGCGGTTCACATGGCGGCCGAGCTGCGGCCGGACGTGGTGTTGATGGACATCGCCATGCCTCGTCTCAACGGCCTGGAGGCGACCCGCCAGATCAAGCGTGATCACCCGGAAGTGGCCGTCCTGATGTTGACCATGCACGACAACGAGGAATACGTTCGGCAGGTTCTCGCCGCCGGAGCTTCGGGCTACGTGCTCAAGCGTGCGGCGGCCAGCGAGCTGGTGGCCGGCATTCGCGCCGTTCATCGCGGCGATGCCGTGCTCTCGCCCGGCATCACGCGGGTGCTGATCCAGGGTTTGATCGGGCGGGAAGACGGGCAACGCGAAACGGCCGGCGACGATCTCACCCCGCGTGAGCGGGAGGTGCTGCAACTTATCGCCGAGGGCTACACCAGCAAGGAAATCGCCGAGATGCTCAGCCTGTCGGTCAAGACGGTGCAGGCTCATCGGGCAAGCCTGATGCAAAAGCTCGATTTGCATGACCGTGGCGATCTGATCAAGTACGCCATTCAAAAACGGATCATTGAAGTCTGAAATCCGACTGGCGCAACGCGATTTCGCCCACCGCTGAAATTAGACTGAATCGGTGGGTGTTTGTTTTTGAAGAGGGTTGCACGCTTTTGTAAGGTCCGCCTGAGGTCAATATAGGGTGCCGACCTGACCCCTTATCGGGCGGGCATCAGATGCCCCTCTTTCGGGCCCGGAATAGGATGATGAAGCGGGGTTTTCGCACGGCGCGACCCCGATTCCGGCAGGCCCGCGAGAGAGGATGGCGTGGAGAAAACCCTCACCTGCGAAGTCCAATCTCTTTCCGCCGAAGCGCTCGAGCTGTGCTTCCACTGCCACAAATGCGCGGCCGGGTGTCCGGTTGTCGGGGCCATGACCTATGGCCCCGATTGCATTCTGCGCATGATCTCACTCGACCAGCAGGATGAAATCCTGCGCAGCCGGGACATCTGGCTGTGCGCCGGGTGCTACACCTGCGCCACACGCTGCCCCAACGACATTGACATCGCCGCCGTGATGGATGCCCTGCGCCAGATTGCCGTGGCGCGCGGCATCCCGGCCGGCGAGCGCGACGCGCTGCTCTTCCACCGCCTGTTCCTGGGCGTGGTGCAGCGATTGGGGCGGTCGCACGAAGCGGCGATGCTGGGTCTCTTTAAGGTCCTCTCGCACATCCCCATCTACAAAGACATGGACTCGGGTGCCAGGCTCTTCCTGCGCGGCAAGGTTCCTCTGCTGCCCGAGAACACACGCTCTGCGGCAGAAGTCCGGCGAATATTCAAACGGAGTCACTAGGTGGAATACTCATACTACCCCGGTTGTAGCTCGCATTCCACCGGTCTCGAGCTCGGCCTCTCCACCGAGGCGACTTTCCACCACCTTGGGCTGAAGCTGAACGAGCTTCCGGATTGGAATTGCTGCGGCGCGACCTCTGCCCATTCGCTGAACCACACGTTGTCACTCGCCTTGCCGGCGCGCAACCTGGCCCTGGCGCAGAAGGCCGATCGTGACCTGGTCATCCCCTGTGCGGCCTGCTACAACCGCCTGCGCTCGGCCGACCACGCGATGCGTCGCGACCCGAAAACGCGTGCCGAAATCGAAGCCGCGGCGGATATGACGTACACCGGCGCGGTATCCATCCGTCCGCTGCTGGCGGTCGTAGCCGAGGACGTCGGACTAGCGGCGCTGCGGCAACACGTCGTGCGTCCGCTCGCAGGGCTGAAGGTGGTCTCTTACTACGGCTGTCTTCTCGTCCGTCCGCCGGCGGTCGTGCAGTTCGACAATCCCGACGACCCGCAGGTGATGCCGGCCATCGTGCGCAGTCTGGGGGCGGAGGTCCTGCCCTGGTCGCATGCCACCGATTGCTGCGGGGGGGGCGTATCGCTGACTCGCGCCGACATCGTCGCCTTGCTGGTGGGCACGCTCGCCGATCGGGCGCGCGAGGCCGGCGCGCAGGCGTTCGTCTCGGCCTGCCCACTGTGCCAGATGAACTTGGAGATGCGCCAGCACGGAAAGGACAAGCTGCCGTCGTTTTACTTTACCGAACTCATGGGTCTGGCCTTCGGGCTGCCCGAGGCGGAGAAGTGGTGGACCAAGCACCTCATTGACCCGCGTCCGCTGCTGCGCTCGCTCGCGCTTGTCAGATCCCCGTCTCAGCCCGTTGCGGTTGCATAAGACAGGATGACCATGGCTGCTGATCCCAACGGACACAAGGACGCACAGCAGGTCGTCGGCTCGGCGCTGGTCGTGGGCGCGGGCATTGGCGGCATGCAGGCCGCGCTCGACTTGGCGGAAGCAGGCATCAAGGTGTACCTGCTCGACCGCTCGCCGGCCGTGGGTGGCACGATGGCCCAGCTCGACAAGACCTTCCCCACCAACGACTGCGCGATGTGCATCATGTCGCCCAAGCTGGTGGAGGTTGGGCGTCATCTCAACATCGAACTGCTCAACTGCGCGGAAGTGGAAGGGCTCTCGGGCGAGCCAGGTAACATGACGGTTCGCATCCGTCAGAACGCTCGCTACGTCGACCTTAAGAAATGCACGGGGTGCGGCGATTGCGCGGCAGCCTGCCCGATCGCGCTGCCCGACGAATTCAACGGCGGTCTATCGCAGCGCAAAGCCATCTACAAACTATACCCACAGGCGATTCCGAACGCGTTTGCCATCCAGAAGGTTGGCGTGGCGCCATGCCGCGACGCGTGTCCGATCCATCAGCGGGCGCAAGGCTACGTGGCGCTGGTCGCGGAAGGCCGCTACGCAGATGCCTACCGCACGATCATCGACGACAACCCGTTCCCCTCAATCTGCGGGCGGGTATGCAATCATCGCTGCGAGGAGGCCTGCAATCGCGCCCAGGTCGACGCGGCGGTGAACATCATGGGCGTCAAGCGCTTCGTCGCCGACTGGGCATGGGGCCACTGGGATGAGGTGGACCAGGTCCTCTCCAAGCCGAGCGGCGAGGCTGCCAAGGAAGGCCAGCCGCTGCCCCTGACGGGCAAGCGGGTGGCCGTGGTGGGTTCGGGCCCGGCCGGAATGACCTGCGCGCAGGATTTGACGCGCCAAGGTGCCGCGGTGACCGTCTACGAGGCACTCCCGGTGCCGGGCGGCATGATGCGCGTTGGCGTGCCGGCACACCGCCTACCGCGTGAGGTTATCCAGCGCGAAATCGATCGGATCGTGGTCCAGGGCGTGGACCTGAAGCTCAACCAGCGGGTGGAGAACGCCGAGGCGCTGCTCGACAGCCACCAGGCGGTGTTCGTTGCGATCGGCGCTCATGGCGGGGTCAAGCTGCCCATCCCGGGCAACGACTTGCCGCAGGTGATGCTGGCGACGGACTTCCTGCGCGACGCCAGCCTCAGCCCGGAGGTTCCGGCCGCCAAGCTGCGCGGCAGGCGCGTGCTGGTGTTGGGTGGCGGAAACGTGGCGATTGACAGCGCG
Organism: Anaerolineae bacterium; assembly: GCA_041479415.1. Lineage (GTDB taxonomy): Bacteria > Chloroflexota > Anaerolineae > Anaerolineales > RBG-16-64-43 > RBG-16-64-43. The sequence continues at coordinate 2,001 of JBGOXY010000093.1, read as the reverse complement.
ATGTCGGCTCTGCGACTGGGCGCCTCGTGGGTGGGCATGACCTGCCTCGAGCCGCGCGACAAGATGCCGGCTCACAGTTGGGAGCTTCAAGAGGCGCTCGACGAGTCGATTGAAATCTACCCGGCACGCACCTTCAAAGAGGTGACCCAGGACGGCGGCAAAGTCACCGGCGTGCGAACCGCGCAAATCAACTTCCGCGGTTTCGTGGAGGGGCGCCCGGATTTCGACGAGCTGCCCGGCACGGAAGAGGTGCTGGCAGCCGACGTTGTTATCTTCGCCATCGGCCAGAAGCCGACCTCGGAGATCTTGACGCGCGCCACCACGCAGCGTGGCGGCAGGATTCAGGTAGATCCGACGACGCTGGCCACCGATGTGCCGGGAGTGTTCGCCGGCGGTGACGCCGTGGTGGGCACGTCGTTCATCGTTACGGCCATCGCAGCCGGTCACCAGGCAGCGCGCTCGATTTCGGCGTACCTGCGCGGCGAGCCGATGCCCAAGGCGCCCGAGGCCGCGCCGGTCGCCACGCTGGAAGCCGCGGAGGCACGCCGGCGCGTGATGGGCGATGGTTCGACGCCGGTGCTGCGGTCTGAGCCGGCCAAGCGCGCACCCGCCGAGCGCCGTGCAGATTTCCTCGAAATCACCGCCGCGCTGAGCGAAGAGCAGGCGCGGGCGGAGGCCGGGCGCTGCTTGCGCTGCGGCGTGTGCTCGGAATGCAACCAGTGCGTGTTTGCGTGCCGCGCCGGCGCCATCGTTCACGACGATCGCGAGCGCGTGATCGTCCTCAACGTGGGCGCGGTGTTGCTCACGCCGGGGCTGGAGACGATGCCGGGTGATATTCGACCCGAGTACGGCTATGGCCGCTATCCCAACGTTGTCACCAGCCTGCAGTTCGAGCGCATGCTCTCAGCCTCCGGGCCATTCGCGGGGGTGGTCAAGCGTCCTTCCGACGGCCAGCACCCGCACAAGGTGGCCTGGATCCAGTGCGTGGGCTCGCGCGACTGCAGCGAGGCCCTGGCGGGTCAGGCGGGATCGTACTGCTCCTCGGTGTGTTGCATGTACGCCACCAAAGAGGCGGTTATTGCCAAGGAGCACGACTCGCGCATTGAGCCAACCATCTTTTACATCGATCTGCGCTCGTTCGGCAAGGGGTTTGATCCATACATCGAGCGCGCCAAAAGCGAGCACGGTGTGCGCTACATTCGCTGCCTCGTCTCGTCAGTACGCGAGGCGCCGGGCAGCCGGAATCTGCGATTGGGCTTCGTCACCTACGAGGGCGAGCAAGCCAAGCGCCCCGTGGTGCACGAAGAGGAATTCGACCTGGTGGTGCTGTCGGTGGGCCTGCGCCCGTCGCAGGGCACGCGCCAGATGGCCGAGCGCATCGGGGTGGAACTCAACGAGTTCGGCTTTGCCCGCACGGCGAAGGGCAAGCCAGGCGAGACGATGCGGCCCGGGGTGTTCGTGGCCGGCGCCTTCGCCGAGCCGAAGGACATCCCCGAGTCGGTGATCGAGGCCTCCTGCGCGGCAGCCCAGGTGTCGGCGTTGCTTGCGCCGGCCCGCGGCACAGAGACGCGCACTCCCGAGTATCCACCGGAACGCGATGTCTCGGAAGAGGCCGAACGCGTGGGCGTCTTTGTCTGCCACTGCGGCATCAATATCGGTGCGGTGGTAGGCGTCCCCGAGGTCGTGGAATATGCCAAGACACTGCCGGGCGTGGTGTACGCCGAACGCAATCTGTACACCTGCTCGCAGGACACGCAGGAGCGCATCGCCCAGCGCATACGCGAGAACCATCTCAACCGGGTGGTGGTGGCCTCCTGCACGCCGCGCACACATGAGCCGCTCTTCCAGGATACGTTACGCCGCGCGGAGCTCAACCCGCACCTGTTCGAGATGGCCAACATCCGTGAGCAGGATACCTGGGTACACTCGCACGAGCCTGCGGGCGCCCTGGAAAAGGCCAAAGACCTGGTGGCCAGCGCGGTGGCCAAGAGCCACTTCCTG
>JBGOXY010000092.1:0-8789 GCA_041479415.1 Anaerolineae bacterium | reverse complement strand
GGCTGTATCTCGAAGAATTCGACCGCGTGTGGCGCCAGGCGCAATGATCCCCAGGCTCGTGCCGTTCGGCACCAACGGCGTGCGCCGGGCACTGTGCGCCGCCGCGACCGCCCAAGCCCAGCGGGTATAATCCTCGGGGTATGGCTACCCAACCGATAGTCCCATTGCGCGGCGCTTCGCCCGCCGCTCTGCCTCGGCTGGCCACGGCGCTCATCCAAGCGGCTGCAACCGGCCTGATGGCGCTGCTGGCCCTGACGATCCTGGCGGGCGCCAGCGCCGGTGTGTATCGCGCGGCATACGAGGGGCGGTTGTTCCCGGGCGTGTCGGTGGCCGGCCTCAACCTTTCGGGGCTCACCACGGATGATGCCGCGCGCCAGCTCGCAGCCGGGCTCACCTATCCGTATGCTGGCCGCATCGTTTTCCGCGACGGGGATCGAACCTGGACCGCGACGCCGGCTGAACTCGGGCTGGAGTTGAATATCTACGCAACCCTGACCGCTGCCTACGGCATCGGCCGCGTTCACCATCCGGTGATCGATGCCTTCATGCAGCTCTACACGCGTTTCGCCGGGCGCGCCTCGCCGCTGGTCGTGCAATACGATGTGGCACGCGCCCAAGCCTACCTCCAGGGGATTGCCTCACAAATCGACCAGCCGGTTCAGGAAGCCAGCGTGGAGTTGGTCGGCACCGAAGTCGTTGCCCACGAAGGACAGATCGGCCGCCAGCTCGACCTGGTGACCAACCTGGCGCTGGTTGCCGTTCCGCTGGGCGGCATGACCGACGGTGAAATCCCCCTGGTGGTGCAGCAGATCGTCCCGGAGGTGCTTGACCCCACCGAGCAGGCCGGCCTGGCGCGAGTGATGCTGAGCCAGCCCTTCACCGTGAACGTCCCCGAGATGACCTCCGGCGATCCCGGGCCCTTCCTCTTCCAGCCCGAGCAGTTAGCGCGCATGCTGACCTTTCGCAAAGTGAACACCGGCACCGAAGCGGCCTTCTCACTTGCCATGCAGGATGACAAACTGGCGGCCTTCCTGGCACCGCTGGTGGGCAAGTTCGAACACAAGCCGGAGAATCCGCGCTACTTGTTCGATGATGCGAGCGGTCAGGTGGTGCTCTACCGCAGCGCCGTGCGTGGACGCGCGCTCAACGTGGAGGCCTCGGCCTCCACCATCCAGGCGGCCATCGCGCGCGGCGAGCACGCGGCGTCTCTGGTCTTCGAGTACACCAATGCCCTGGCGGGCGACAACGAAAGCGCGGCCGGCCTGGGCATTACCGGGCTCTTGCCCTCCGGATTGCAGTACACCTCGTTCAAGGGCTCGAGCGACTCGCGCATTCACAATATCACTCTGGCGGCGGAGAAATTCAATGGCGTGCTCGTGGCGCCAGGCGAAATCTTCTCCATGGCCGAACATCTCGGCGACGTGAGCTTCGACACCGGGTATGCCGAAGCGCTGATCATCGTCGGCAATAGCACGATCAAGGGCGCCGGCGGCGGCGTATGCCAGGTGAGCACCACCCTCTACCGTACGGTGTTCACGACGGGCTTCCCGATCGTCGAGCGTCACCCGCATGCCTACCGCGTCGGCTACTATGAGAACAACGATGGGCCGGTGCACCTGGGCGCCGGGTTCGATGCCACGGTTTTCGTCCCGCAGGTCGACTTCCGCTTTCAGAACGACTCGCCCTACTGGATTCTGATGGAGACCGACGTCGACCGGGCCAGCGGGCGCATCACCTGGCGCTTCTATTCAACCTCCGACGGGCGTACCGTGGATTGGACGCGCAACGTGACTAACCGCGTGGATCCGCCGCAGCCGCGCTGGGTAGAGAATGCCGACCTCGCGCCGGACGAGTGGAAGCAGGTGGATTGGGCGGTCGAAGGGGCCGACGCCTACGTCACGCGCACCGTCACGCGCGGCGGACAGATCATCAACAGCGAGAATATCAACACACACTACGTCGCCTGGGCGGCGATGTGCCAGTTCAGCCCGAGCACGCCGGTGGGCGATGGCTCGCCCTGCCCGCCTTAGACCCCCGGCCACCTGCGCCGCACCACCCATCACCACCCACCAGGAGGAGCCATGATCGCTCCCGACTTGCTCGAAATCCTGCGCTGCCCGTCGTGCGTACAGACCAAAGAGGGGTTGCTCACCTTGGTCAAGGACACCTGGCTGGTTTGCCAGGAACCGGATTGCGGGCGGAAGTACCCCATTCGCGACGATATCCCGGTGATGCTGATTGAAGAGGGGGATCGCTGGGTGAAGACACGCGTGGACGACCTGCCCGTTCCACCGCCGGGAGAATGAAGCCCGCCTCGTTCCCGGTGCCTCGCTCGCACGGGTGAGCCGCACACCGGCTTGGACCGAGCGACGATGTCTGTGATATCACGCCGAAGTTTTCTGCAACTCGCCGGGCTCTCCCTGGGCGCCGCGGCCTTCACGCCGCCGCCCCCAGAGGCTCTTGCCTCAGAGGCGATGCTGGCACGCGTGACGGCTCGCACCGTCGCCGTGCGCGCTCGCCCGGATGAGGCCGCACTCGAGCTGGCCCGGCTGGAGCGTGACACCCTCGTGGTGGTGGAGGAGGAGGTCCAAAGCGCCACCGGCCCACAAGGCAACCCTTACTGGTTCCGCATCCGGCAGGGGTTTGTCTATGCCGGCGAGATGCAGCCGGTGCGCAATGATATGAACCAGGTATCTGCGGCCATCCCGAGCGAGGGGCTGCTGGTGGAAGTGACAGTACCCTTCACCCGGGCGCGCGTGAAGCCCGAGGCGGGGGCCGCGCCGCTCTACCGGCTGTACTACGGGGCCACGTTCTGGGCGGTTGAAGCGGTGGAGGACGCCGGCGGCGGCGCATGGTACGCGCTGCTGGATGACCGGTTGTACACTCGCTATTATGTTCGTGCCGAGCACCTGCGTCCAATTCGGGCCACGGATCTCAGCCCTATTGCCCCGGACGTTCCGCTCGAAGCCAAGCGCGTCGAAGTGGACCTGGCGAGCCAGAAACTCACCGCGTTTGAAAACGAGCGGGCCGTCTTCACCACTCTCATTTCGGGCGGGCGGCTGCGCAGCGACCCGCAGCCGGGGAAGGGGCACAGCTTCACACCCATTGGCGAATTCCATGTGAACCAGAAGGTTCCCTCGCGCCATATGGGCGATGCGCGGCTCACGGCCGACCTCTTCGCCAACGAACAACCGGGCGTGCCCTGGGTGAGCTACTTCACCTACAGCGGCATCGCTTTTCACGGAGCATACTGGCACAACGATTTCGGCCGGCGGCGCAGCGTGGGCTGCATCAACATGCGCCCGGCCGAAGCGCGCTGGATCTATCGCTGGACCGCACCAGCCTTCCCGCTCATGCCTTTTTCGCCGCATGCCACCGGGACGCGGGTGATCGTCGTCGAGTAGAGAAGCTGCGGCGGGAAGCCGCAGCGGGAGAGGGAGTCCGCAACCGATCGGGCGGTGAGGGGAGAAACCGTGCGCCTTGATGCACGGCCTATCGGGAATCCGTTGCCGGCAGCCCGCCCGGGCCCGGCGGCGGATGGGCACGGAGGAGGCGCAATGCTCCGCTCGCTCCTGTTGAACCTTTCCAAGTCGGCCTGGGCCAAACGCCAGATTTCCAGCTTTTGGGTGGCCAAGCGTGTGGCGGGCCGCTTCGTGGCGGGCGAGCAACCGGAAGATGCGATCCGCGCCATCAAGGACCTCAACGCGCGGGACATCGTCGCCACGGTCGATCATCTGGGGGAAAGTGTCACCGACGGCGACGAGGCCGTGCGTTCGGCCGAGGCTTACCTCGATATCCTGGACCGCCTCGCAGCGGCGAAAGTTCGCTCGAATGCCTCGCTCAAGCTTTCGCAGCTCGGGATGAACCTCTCGCTCGATTTGTGTGCGGCCAATCTGCGCAAAGTGCTCGAGCGCGCTCGTTCGCTGGGTCTCTTTATCCGCATCGACATGGAAGACTCGCCCAGCGTGGATCGCACCCTCGAGATCTACCGGCGCATGCGCACTGCGGGCTTCGACAACACTGGCCTGGTCATCCAATCGTACCTGTACCGCTCCGAGCAGGACGTGGCGCAGCTGCTCAAATCCAACACACGTTTCCGCTTGTGCAAGGGCGCTTACAAGGAGCCGGCGAACGTCGCCTACCCGGCCAAGCGCGACGTTGACGCCTCCTTCTTCAAGCTGGGCACGATGATGCTGGACGCGGCCGCCGCGCTGAAGCTGCCGGCCGACCCGAGAGGGATTACGCCGCCCATCCCGGGGCTGGCCACGCACGATGAAAAGCTGGTACGGGCGCTGCTGGCTTATGCCGAGGCGCGCCACATCCCCAGGCCGCTCTACGAGTTCCAGATGCTGCACGGCATCCGCCGCGATCTGCAGGAGGAATTGGCGGCGCAGGGCTTTGGGGTGCGCGTGTACGTGCCCTATGGCCGCGAATGGTATCCGTACTTCATGCGCCGCCTGGCCGAACGCCCGGCCAACTTGTGGTTCTTCGTTTCCAATTTCTTCCGGACGTGAGGAAAGGCCTCACCACGGAGATCACAGAGCGCACAGAGACAACCGACAATGCTCTTGGTTTTGGGCGCCCGGTTTCTGATGCGATTCTGAGATGGCACAAAGCGCGCCACAATGAGTTGCGGTATGTTTCCGGCTCATGAAAAAGAGCGCGCACTGAGGGGTTGATTTCAGCTGACACGCATGGGCGAATTCCGGCTATTTGAGCCTGTGGTGAGCCATATGACCGCTCTGTGGTCTCTGTGTGCTCCGTGGTAAGGAGGTCGAGAGAATCACATGGAGCTTGAGGGTAAAGTAGCGCTGGTGACCGGAGGCGCGCACCGCGTGGGGCGCGCCATCCTGCTCGCGCTGGCGCGTGCCGGTGCGGATGTGGTGTTGCACTACCACCGCGCCGAGGCCGAGGCTCACGCCACGCAGACCGAGGTGCAAGCCCTCGGCCGGCGCGTTCTGCGCGTGCACGCCGACCTCTCCCGCGTGGAAGAGATCGATGCGATGTTCGAGGAGGTGCGCCGCACTTTCCCCGAACTGCGGATTCTGGTCAACTCGGCCGCCATCATGGAAGCCCAGCCGGTGGAGGAGGTCACCTCCGCCGATTGGGACCGCACGCTCGACCTCAACTTGCGCGCGCCCTTCTTCTGCGCGCAGCACGCGGCCCGGCTCATGTCGCAGGGCGGGGTGATCATCAACATCGCCGACGTGGCCGGGCTGCAACCCTGGGCGCGCTACCCGGTGCATTCGGTCAGCAAGTCCGGGGTGGTCATGCTGACCCAGGTGCTGGCGCGGGCTCTGGCTCCGCGCATCCGCGTCAACGCGGTGGCTCCCGGACCGGTGGCCAAGCCTCCCGGCCTGGCTGCGGAAAGGTGGGAGGCGGTGACGCGGCGCATGCCGCTCAAGCGCGAAGGCGCGCCGGAAGATATCGCCCAGGCTGTTCTATACCTGGTGCAAGCCGAGTTCGTCACCGGAACGATCCTCACCGTGGACGGGGGCGCTCACTTGGTGTAGGGCGGGAGGCTGCACATGCATGAGTCCGCGCAGCATATGGCCTCGCGCATTGAGGCGGAAGGCCGCAAAGCCGCGGCCTTCATGCGCGCGCTCACCGAAACCGACCTGGCGCAGGTCATCTACAGCGAGTCGCCACCCTGGCAGGCGCGCGAGATTCTGGCGCATCTGACCTCCGCCCAGGCCACGGTGCTAAACACGCTGGTCTCGGTCCTGGCCGGCGGGCCCGGCCTGGACCGCACGATGGACTTGGACGCATTCAACGCGGCCGAGGTGGCCCGCCTGGCACGCCTGCCCGCGGCGCAGCTCATCGCTCAGTTTGAGCAAGATAGCGCGGCGCTCTCCGCGCGAGTGGCCCAACTCACGCGCGACGATCTGACTCGGCGGTGCTGGCACCCGTGGTTGGGCGACACAACGGTGGAAGAGACGCTGCGCCTGGCCTATCGCCACACGATGATGCACGTGCGCGATATGCGGCGAGCCGTGGCGGGCCGCAGCCAAGAGACGCTGGCCCCGACCGCACCCGTCACCGGCGTGAGGGAGAGCGGCACCTCACGCGCGGCGGCGCTGAGCCTCTTCCTGCGTGAGGCTCACGCCCAGTCGTGGCCGCACCTTGTACGCCTGGCCGAACAGGCGGGCACGGTCATCGTCTACTCCGGCCAGCCGGGTTGGACCGTACGCGAGCTCTTGGCCCACCTGGCAGATGCCGAGCGGGGCATGCTGGGCCAGGCGCAGCGCATCGTACGCGGCGAACCCGCTCTGCCGGAGGGCTTTGACCTGGCGCGCTGGAACCGGCGCGCCGTCGAAAAACGTGCGGCCGCGAGCCCAACCGATCTGCTCGCCGACATCGAGAGCGCACATCGCGCGTGGGTTGAGTTCGTCGAGGCGCTTGACGACGCGGCATTGGATCGTCAAGGTCGCACGGCCGAAGGCGAGCTCCTGACGGTGGAGGCCTTTGCCCGCCATGCCGCCGAGCACCGCATGAACCACACCTGCGATGCCGAGAACGCCTCGCGCGCCAGCGAGGTCTAACAGGTTGCTATAAAAGTACCGTCGCCTTCAAACCCCCGCCTCCTTGAGTGTCTCCACCCCCTCTCCGCCATGCGCCACATTGTCGGACAGTTGCAGGGCGGAGAGGGGGTAGGGGGTGAGGCGGGAGACGTCTCTTTCGCAAGCTGCTCTCCGTGCGCGTGCCCTACCCGGCGCCGCGCGGAAGCGCAAGTCGCATGCGTGAGGCAGTGCACACGGGCCGCGCGCTTGCCGATGACTGACGCATGCGGCACGGCCAACCTCGGATGCTATAATTCCCTCGCTCCATCATTTGACCCCAGCGCATTCACCACGCCGGCCGCGTACAGGCCGATGCGTGCATCGCGCGGCCTCGACCGCAGCACTCGGGAGGGGAATCGCATGGCCACATCCGGCTTCTATCTTGGTCGCACGTACGATCTCGCGAAGGCCAAGCTGCTCGAAGAGCAGGTCAACTACGATCCCGATGATCTGACCACTCACGCACTTGTGGTTGGCATGACCGGCTCGGGCAAGACCGGGCTGTGTGTGGATCTCTTGGAGGAAGCAGCACTGGCGGGCATCCCGGCGCTGATGATTGACCCCAAGGGCGACATCACCAACCTGCTCCTGCACTTCCCGGGGCTTGCCCCCAGTGACTTTCGCCCCTGGGTGGACCCGGAACAGGCGCGGCGCGACGGGAAATCGCTCGACCAGGCTGCGGCCGAAGCAGCCGCCTCGTGGGAGAAGGGACTGGCCGAGTGGGGCATCGGCCGCGAGCGCATCGCCGCGCTGGCCAAAGCGGCGGACTTCGCGGTCTACACGCCCGGCTCGTCGGCCGGGCTTCCGGTGAGCATCCTGGCCTCGTTGGCCGCCCCGGCGCTCGATTGGAATCAGAATCGCGAGGTCCTGCGCGAGCGAATTGCCGATACCGTCACCGCGCTGCTCGGGCTGGTGGGCCTGAAAGATATCGATCCGGTCCGTTCGCGCGAGCACATCCTTCTAGCCAACATCTTCGAACAGGCCTGGAGCCAGAAGCGCGATCTGACGCTGCCTGAGTTGATCACCCAGACCCAATCGCCGCCCTTTGCCAAGCTGGGGGTGTTCGAGGTCAACACCTTCTTCCCCGAGAAAGAACGCTTCGGCCTGGCCATGTCGCTCAATGCGATACTGGCCTCGCCCTCTTTTCAATCGTGGACCGAGGGCGAGCCGCTCGATGTGGGCCGCATGCTGTTCACAGCCGACGGCCGCCCGCGCCACTCGATCTTCTATATTGCCCATCTTTCCGACAGCGAGCGCATGTTCTTCGTGACGCTGCTGTTCAACGCCATCGAGGGCTGGATGCGCACCCAGGCCGGCTCGTCCTCGCTGCGCGCGATCGTTTACTTCGACGAGATCCAGGGCTTCTTGCCGCCGGTGGCCGTGCCCTCCTCCAAGCCGCCCATGCTGCGCATGCTCAAGATGGCGCGCGCCTTCGGGGTGGGGCTGCTCCTCGCGACGCAGAACCCCGTCGATCTCGACTACAAGGGACTGGCCAATACCGGCACGTGGTTCCTCGGGCGCCTGCAGACCGACCAGGATAAGCAGCGCCTGCTCGATGGGCTGCAAGGCGCGGCGCCCGGGATCGATCGCGGGGAGTACGACCGGATGCTCTCCGGCCTGGGCAAGCGGGTCTTCCTGCTGCACAACGTGCACGCCAAGAAGCCGGCCGTTTTCCAGACACGCTGGGCGATGAACTACCTGCCCGGACCGCTCACGCGCGAGCAGATCCCCGTGCTCAACGCACTGGTCGGCGCGAAGGCAACCCCGATGGCTGCGGCGCCTGCACCCACGGCGGCCGCGCGCATGCCGAGCGCCGCACCCGCCGCAGCGGCAATACCCGCCTCAGGCGCGGGGCGGCCGATTGTTCCCTCCGGCGTGAGCGAATTCTTCTTTCCGAACAACCTGACCTTGGCCGAGGCTGCCCGCGCGGCCGGCAATCCGCAGGCGGCCTCGCTGGTCGCGGCGGGAATGATTTACCGGCCGGCGCTCGTGGCTCAGGCCCAGGCGCGCATCCTCGATCGCAAGAACGGGATTGACCTGCAGATTCCGCGCGGCGCGATGGTCGTCCAGCCGGACCCGCGCGGCATGATCCGCTGGGACGATTTCACTGCGCCCCCGCTCGACCCGGCCACGCTCGGCAGTTCCGGCATGCAGGCCGCCTTTGCCGCGCTCGAGGCGCCGCTCGCCAACGGCAAGATGATGGCCTCGCTGCAGAAGGACTTCGAGGAT
>JBGOXY010000091.1:0-8879 GCA_041479415.1 Anaerolineae bacterium | reverse complement strand
ATGCCCAAGTCAGATATTCTCTACTCGGTCAAGGCCCAACGCGGATCCCTGCTGCGCTGCAAAGGGTGGAAGCAGGAGGGGTTATTGCGTATGCTCGAGAACAACATGGAGAATGCCGAGGCCCCCGAGCGGCTGGTCATCTACGGCGGCATCGGCAAGTGCGCCCGCAATTGGGAAAGCTATCATGCCATCGTGGACTCGCTCCTGAATCTCGAAAACGATGAGACGCTGGCCATCCAGTCCGGGATGCCGGTAGCCGTCTTTCGCACCCACCGCCTGGCGCCGCGCGTGGTGATGGCCAATACCAACATCATGAAGGCCACTTGGCCGATCTTCTACGATCTGCAGGACAAGAACCTGACCATGTTCGCCCAATACACGGCCGGGCCCTGGGAGTACATCGGCACCCAGGGAGTCATCCAGGGGACCTTCGAAACCCTGGGTGCGGTGGGCGACCAGCACTTTGCGGGCTCGCTCATCGGACGCATCTACTTCACCGCGGGCCTGGGCGGCATGGGACGCAATCAGCCGCGGGCCATGACGATGCACGGAGGGGTGTGCGTCGATGTCGACGCCAACGAGGAGATCATCGATAAGACGATCGCCCGCGGCTTTCTGGATGTGAAGGCGGCTTCCCTGGAGGAGGCGATCCAACTGGCCGAGGCGGCCAAGCGCGAGAAGCGCCCGCTGGGCATCGGCCTGCACGGTAATGCGGCCGAGGTCTTTCCGCGGGCGCTCGAGTTGGGGTGGAAACCGGATATCGTGTCCGAGATGTGCCCGTGCCATGATCCCTTTTCCTACGTGCCCGCCGGGCTCAGCCCGCAGGAGGCGGCCGACCTGCGCGCCCGCGACCGCCAGGCCTACCTGGAACTCGCGCGCGAGTCTATGAAGCGCCAGCTCGCAGCAATGATCGCCTTTTCCGAGCGGGGTGTGGCGGTGTTCGAGTACGGGACCAGCATTCGCAAGGAATGCCGCGATGCGGGCATGCCGGCCGAGATCGCCATGCGCATTCCGGGATTTGTGGCGGCCTACATCCGCCCGCTCTTCCTGCTTGGGCGAGGCCCATTCCGTTGGACCTGTCTGTCGGGCGAAGCGAGCGACCTGGCGGTCACGGACGACCTGGTCCTGGACATGTTCCCTCACGACAAGACCACCTCGACCTGGATCGCTCTCGCGCGCAAGCACTTGCCGATCGAGGCCCTGCCGGCCCGGGTGTGCTACCTGGGCTTTGGAGAGCGCAAGGCCTTTGGCCTGCGGATCAACGAGTTCGTGCGCAGCGGGAAACTTGCGGGGCCGGTGGCCTTCTCGCGAGATAATCTGGACTCGGGGTCCATAGTCAATCCGACCTTCGAGTCGGAAGGGATGAAGGACGGCGGGGACCTCATTTCCGACTGGCCCTACCTGAACGCGTTGCTCAACACGGCCGGCATGGCCGACCTGGTGGCGATCCAGGCCAATTATTCGATGGGCGAGGCGGTGCACACCGGTGTGACCATGATCGCGGACGGCAGCCAGGAGGCGGATCTGCGCCTGGAGGCCTGCCTGACCACCGACTCGGGCATCGGCGTGGTGCGCCACGCACAGGCCGGATACGAACTGGCGCGCCTGGTAGCCGACGGCAAGGGCCCCCTGACCACGGAGCGGATTCACGTCCCGTTGTGGTGGACCCCGACCGCCACCTTCGGGCCGGAGGCCGGCACGGCCGACCGACTCGGTCCGCACACCCGCGATGCCTGAGACGGCGCCCGACCGCCCTCGACCGCGCGTCGACCTCTTGATCGCGGATGCGCTGGAGGTCGTGACCTGCGTTCCCTCAGGCGGCGACCTGTTGGGGCGCCGGAGGGGCGAGTGGGTGGCCGTCTCCGGCGAGCGCATTCTGGGCATCGCCCCGCCGGCGCAACTGGACCAGCAATTCGAGACCGGCGGAGCTCGCGTGTTGTCTGTCGCGGGGCGGATTGTGGCGCCGGGGTTCGTCGACAGCCACACCCACCTGGTTTTTGGCGGATCGCGCTCGCGGGAGTATGCGGCGCGGATGACCCACCCGCTCGAAGACCTCGCGGCGCTGGGCATCCCGTCCGGCATTTTGGCGACGGTCGAGATGACGCGGGCAGAAGACGAGAGCACACTGCTCGCGAGTGCCCGCCGCCGGCTGGGACGCATGCTGCGCCATGGCACGACCACGGTCGAAAGCAAGAGCGGCTACGGCCTCAGCCTGGCCGATGAGATGAAGCTCTTGGAGGTCAACCGCGGGCTCGCCGCCTGCCAGCCGGCGGACATTGTCAGCACATTTCTCGGCGCGCATGCCTTTCCGCGCGATGTGCCGAGACACAAGTACCTCGACACCCTGATCGAAGAGATGATCCCCCGCGTGGGGGCGTCCGGGTTGGCCGTGTTCTGCGACGTTTACTGCGATGAGGGCTACTACAGCGTCGAGGAGTCGCGCCGCGTGTTGACCGTCGGCCTGCAGGCGGGGCTGCGACCCAAGATCCACGTCGACGCCTATACCGCGCTGGGCGGGGCGGAGATGGCCGCCGAACTCGGGGTGGTCTCGGCCGATCATCTCAACTACACCGATCGCCGGGCCATGACTCGGTTGGCGCAGGCCGGTGCGACGGCGGTTGGGATGCCCGCCTTGGATTTCGCGGTGGCCCATCCGCGACCCTTCCCGGCGCGGGCCATGCTGGAGGCTGGATTGCCGCTCGCCTTGGCGTCGGACCTGTGCCCTGCCTGCTGGGTGGAGTCCATGCCGTTCGTATTGCAGCTCGCCTGTCGCCTGTACCAGCTCTCACCCGACGAGGCGCTCTTCGCGGCGACGGCCGGTGGCGCTCGAGCGCTTGGCCTGCTCGAAGATCGCGGCACGCTGGAGGCGGGCAAGCTGGCGGATCTCCAAGTGTGGGACGTGCCGAGCGTGGACGACGTGATCTACCGGCTCGGGAACAACCCGGTCGAGGTCGTTATCAAACGCGGAAGAGTCATTGGGCTGGACGAGCCCGGCTGACAAGCATCTGGGATGGAGGCCGGCCCGCGGACGCGGGGCGAGGCCTGGCGCGGGGGTTCGACCCGCAAAAGGGACTGTGGGCTCACGGCGAGCATGGCGAAAGGAGCCTGATGCGCATGGTGCAGGTAACCGGAGAGACCCTCTCGATCGAGGAGCTGGCCTTGGTTGCCCGCAGCGGTGCGAAAGTGGCGCCCCTGGGGGCCGAGGTCAAGTCCAGAATGATGGAGAGTTACGACTGGGTTCAACGGGCGATGGCCGATGGCGGGCGTGTGGTCTATGGCGTGAACACGGGCTATGGGCCTCTGGCAAAGCAACACATCCCGGCCGACCAGGCCCGTCAGCTCTCGCGCAATCTGGTGCTGACGTGCATGGTGGGCGTGGGTGAACCGCTTCCGCCCGATCTCGTGCGCGGGATGATGCTCGTTCGTGCCAACACCTTGGCCAAGGGGCTCTCCGGGGTGCGGCCGAAGGTCGTGGAAACCCTGATCGACATGCTCAACGCCGGGGTGGTGCCGTGGGTCCCCGCCAAGGGATCGGTGGGTGCGAGTGGCGACCTGGCGCCCCTGGCTCACATGGCGGTCGTTCTCACCCGCTCCGCGGGCGGAGGAGATGGAATTAGCGGGCAGGCCTGGGTCCGCGGCGAGCTGATGAGCGGGGAAGAGGCCATGCGCCGCGCCGGAGTGGAGCGCCTGGTGAGTGAACCCAAGGAGGGTTTCGCCCTGACCAACGGCACGTCGTTCATGGCCGCCGCCGCGGCCTTGGCGGTCTGCGACGCCCACCATCTGGTGCGTCACGCCGAAGTGGCCGCGGCCCTGAGCATGGAAGGTTTGCGCGCACTGTCGGCGGCCTTTCACCCCGCGCTGCACGAGAGTAACAACCAGCCGGGGCAGGTGCGCTGTGCCGCGAACCTCCGCCGATTGCTGGAGGGTTCGCAGCTTATCGACTCCTCCCCCGAACGAGTCCAGGATGCCTACAGCGTGCGCTGTACCCCGCAAGTCCTCGGCCCGATTGACGACATCCTGGAGTTCTTGCGGGCCCGAGTCACCGCGGCGATCAACGCGGCGGCAGACAACCCTCTCGTTTTCGCTCGCCTGACGGATGAGGGCGAGGGCCGGGCCCTCTCCGGCGGTAACTTCCATGGCGAAGGCCTTGCGCTGTGGCTCGACTATCTCGGAATTGCCATGGCGGAGGTGGCCAGCCTGGCGGAACGCCGCACCTTCCGGCTGCTCACACCGGAACTCAGCGACGGGCTGCCCTCGATGCTGGTCCCCACCAGCGGCCTGGATAGCGGATTGATGATGCCTCAATACACGGCCGCGGCCCTGGTCTCGGAGAACAAGACCCTGGCTCACCCGGACAGCGTGGACTCCATTCCCACCAGCGCCAATCAGGAGGACCACGTCAGCATGGGGGCCAATGCGGCATTGCACGCGCGCACGATTCTTGAGAATGTGCGCATCGTACTGGCCATCGAGCTCTTGACGGCGGCCCAGGCCGTCGACCTGCGCCCGCACGGCCCCGACTCCCTCGGGCAGGGGACGCGGATTGCCTACCGGAAGGTGCGCGAGAAGGCGGCCGTGCTCGTGCACGACCGGCCCCTGTCGCCCGATATAGGAGCGCTGAGCGACCTGATCCAGTCGGGTGCACTCCTGCAATCGCTCGCGGCCGAGATCTCCGGGTGGGCGGAGTGACGGCTGCCGACCGAGAAAGTCGCCGCGCGTCCCTGGTGGGCGATCGTGCCGCAGGGCTCATGGGGCCCGGCCACAGGTTTTCCTTCAAGCCGAACCAACGCTATCCGCGGATGAGACGGAGGTCAGGATGAGGCATTTTCAAACAAACCTGGTGCAGCACGCGGCACCCTTCTACCGGGCGATGACCGATGAGCAGTGCCAGCAGATCCACTTCGCGTCGCTGGAGGTCTTGCAGCGCACAGGAATTGTGATCGACTATCCGCCGGCCCTCGAGCTCCTGCAGCGGGCCGGCTGCGCCGTCGACGGCAACCGGGTGCGCATCCCGACTGGGCGGGTGGAGTGGGCGCTGCGCAGTGCCCCCAGCTACATCCTGGTGTACGACCGCCACGGTCGCCCCAGTATGCCCATTGGCGGGCGCATCTCGGTGTGCGGCACCGGGTCCGACTGCCTCAATGTTCTGGATCACCGCACCGGCGAGAAGCGGCCCTCGACCTTACAGGATGTGGTCGACGGGGCCCGTATGGGCGAGGCCCTACCCAACGTCGATTTCCTGATGTCGATGTTCCTGCCCAACGATGTGCCGGCCGCCAAAGAAGTGAAGCAGATGGAGGCCATGCTGCTGCACAGCACCAAGCCCATTTGCTTCGTGACCTACGAGTGGGAAGGCACGGCCGAGAACATCGAGATGGCGGAAATCGCCATGGGGGGTGTGCAGGCCCACCGCATCAATCCCACCACGATCATTTACATCAACGTCACGTCCGCTTTTCGCCACAACGCCGGCTCGCTGCGCAAGCTCATGTACTGCGCGGAGAAGCATGTTCCGGCGGTTTACGTGCCCGACGTCCAGCGGGGGCTGACCTGCCCGATCACCTTCGCCGGCGCGATGGCGTGTATGAACGCAGGTCAGCTGGTGGGCCTGGTCCTCTCGCAGCTGGTGAGTGAGGGCGCCCCGATCATTCTCAATACCGCCATGCCGACGACCCTCGACATGAAGACCATGACCACGCCCTACCTGATGATGTCGAACGGGAACTTTCTCGAACTCAATCACTACTATCATTTGCCCGCCTTCAACTACGGCGGCGCGAGCGACTCGAAAGTGCTCGATGAACAGGCGATCCTGGAGGTGACCTTCACCCTGTACACCGCGATGCTCAGCGGCGGCAATATGGTGCACGACATGGGCTATCTGGAGTCCGGACTGACGGGTTCGCTCGAGCTGCTCACGATTTGCGATGAGGTCGTCTCGCTCATCAAGAGTGCGACGCAACCGATCGTCATCGACGAGGAGACTCTGGCCCTCGAGCTCATTCACGAGCATGCCCTGAGCGGGGATTTCCTGGGGACAGAGCACACCCTAAGTCACGTCCGCGAGGACTGGCACCCGCGCCTGATCGACTTACAGAACTTCACGGCCTGGATGGCCAAGGGCGGAACGACCTTGCGTGAGAGGGCCAGAGCCCGGGTGGTGGAAATCCTGGCCGAAGAGCCGCAGTCTGTGCTGCCGGCCGAGGTCGAAGCGCGTATCAAAGCCGTGGCCGACAAGGCCATGTCCAATGCGGCGCCCGACTAGGAGTGGGCTGGGCGACCTCTCTAGCGCAGGCTGGCGGCGCACGCCACGAGTGGCCCGTTCGCCAACAACGCACGCAGAATGCCCGAGGCAGCGAGGCAGGCGGGGTACACGATGAATTCCAGGGAACGCATGCTCGCGGCGATGTTCGGCCGCCCAGTCGATCGCCCGCCGGTGGCGCCGCTGTATCTCGACCTCTATCTGCAGGCGGAGGTCCGACGCCGCGTGACCGAACACTATCTGCCCCTCCTGCGCGGTCGAGGCTCTCTCCCGCTGGATCCTACCCAGCACGTCGAGGTGTGGACCCAGGCGGTGGTGGATGCCTTCCACGGCCTCGGGGCTCTCCCGGATTGGCTGTGTTGGATGCCGGAGCTTCCCCCCACGGCGTGGCTTGGCGAATGCGTTCTCGAAACGCAGGGGGAGGCCTTGTGGAGGGTCCATCCACCCAGCGGCCAGCGCGAGCGGCTGGATCCGCACGCCGACCCCAATCCCTTTGGTGCCGACGCATGGGATCGCCCGCTTCCGTCCACGCCCGAGGAGGTGGATCGGCTCGCCCCGGTGCTGGAGGCCGAGCAGCTCCTGTCCAGTGGACAGCTGGCGGTGCTCGCGGGACTCCTGGAGCGGCTCGGGCCGACGACCTTTGTTGCGGCGGGGATGGGCACTCCATTTCCCGAATGCTATGCCCTGCTTGGGTTTCAAGGGCTGATGCTCATGCCGATCGAGAACCCCAAGCTCTTCATGCATCTGCTCGGGCGCATGCAGGCGGCCGCCCTAGCTCGGGCCGAAGCCTTCCTGCGTCTTGGAGTGGACGGTGTTTTTGTCGAGGAGTCCTTTACCTCGGCGGATCTCATCTCCACGGATCTGTACGAGCGATTTGTGCTCCCCTCAACCTCATTCCTCGTCGAGCGCATCCGCGCCTCGGGCAAACCCGTCATGCTCTACATGACGGGGGACGTACTGCCACGCCTCCCGCACGTGGTCCAGCTCGCGCCGACCGCCTTTGCCGTTGAAGAACCCAAGAAAGGATACCGTCTCGACCTGGGCGAGATCGCCGCGGCTATCAGCCATCGCTTTGCCGTGTTTGGCAATCTGGATGCCACGCGCATCAAGGACTGGGATGACCAGGACCTCGACGTTGAACTCCATGTTCAGTATGATGCGGGCCAGGCCGCACTGGGCTTTGTCTTCAGCACCGGCAGCCCCTTGCCGCTGGACACCCCGCGCGAACGGGTGACCGCTTTTGTGCGCCGCGCCCAGGCAATCCGCAGCGCCGATCTCACCGCGCGCCGCGGGACGCGCAGACAAGGGAGATCACTTTGAACGCAGAGTGCATCGGCATCTTGTGCAATCCGACCGCCGGAAGCGGGCTCCCGCGCATCCATGAACTCACCCGCCAGGCCTTCGAATGCCTCGGCCCGCAAGTGGCGAAAGTCTTGGTGGCCCCGGGCGACATGGGCGAAGTGGTGTGCCGCGGGAAGAACGTCGACGTTGTCGGAGAGAATCAGACTCGCTCGCGCCAGGACACGATTGCCACCGTCCAGCAGATGGTGCGACAGGGCGCCGAATTGCTCGTGATGGCCGCGGGCGACGGCACCTACAACGATGCGCTGGAGGGCATGCAGGCCATTGGCCGGGTCGTCCCGATTTATGGAATTGCGGCGGGTCGGTTCAACACCATCTACCCCAAGCGCAAGCACGATCCCTTTGTCAGCCTGCGCGGGGACTTCCGGCCCTTCCGACTGGAAGACCTGGTGGCCGAAGACGTGATGGGGGTGCGCACCTCGATCAACGGCAAGGTGGTCAGTTTCGCCTTCTTCTGGGCCGTGGTCTGCAACCTGGTGGCCTACACCAACGCGCAGGGCGAGTTCATGACGGTGGATGCGGCCGCCTATCTGCGCGGCCAGATCGTTCCCCTGTCGTCTGGCCGGCCCGTAGCGACGGACGCCACGCGCATCCGGCTGGTGTCGCAACGTCTGGGCGAGATCGAGGTCGGGCGCGGTCCGCGCATGTCCATGCCGATGGTCGTGCAAGTGACCGACGAGATCAACCAGATGAGCGCTGCCGGATTCGGCGGCTGGGCCAACTTCATGGGCTACCAGGGGATCGTCTACTACTACACCAATCCGCAGATCAGTTTCCTGCCCAGCCAAGAGTTCTTTCCAGTGGAGACCCGGGCGGTCGCGTTCTATGCCGGTGATCAAGTCCACATCACCGGGCTGAACGAGGGATCGGTATTCCAGGCCGACTCCACGGCCATCGCCGTGCTCGGGCCGCAGGACGTGCTCACCGCCGAAGTGGTGATGGATCTCGGCCAGAAGGCCGTCCTGCGCTCATGATGAATGGGAGAAATACGATGACCGCGAGTGGACCGAGCGCAGCGGACCTGCTCATCGTGGGAGCACGCCTGCCGGGCAGCGCCCAGGACGCTCCGGCCGTCGTGCTGGCCATTCAGGGGGGGCGGATCACCGCGATGGCTCCCTCCGACCATCTCAGTCGTCTTCCGGCCAAGCGCACACTCGATGCGCGCGGCCGGACCGTCTCGCCTGGATTTATCGATGCGCACAGCCATCTGCTCTTCTACTGCATGGCCCTGCGCACTGTCGACTGCCGGGTCCCT